>CALCSX010000196.1 GCA_937894165.1 uncultured Saprospiraceae bacterium
AAAGTAGATGAATTTTTTAAGACTAAGTATTTTTCTCATATCCTTTAATTGTTCTGCAAACCTATTTGCAGGTGAAGGAATGTGGCTCCCCTATCTTCTCGGGCAACTTAATGAGACTGAAATGAAGGCAATGGGCATGAAAATGAGTGCAGAAGACATTTACTCAGTAAATGAAGGTTCTTTGAAGGACGCAATAGTACATTTCGGAGGTTTTTGTACTGCGGAGGTGATCTCAACCAAAGGTCTTATATTAACTAATCATCATTGTGGCTACGGACAAATTCAATCTCATTCTACATTAGAAAATAACTACCTTGATGATGGCTTTTGGGCAAGTAATCATTCGGAAGAACTTCCCAATAAAGGACTGTTTGCGACCTTCATTTTAAGAATGGAGGATGTAACATCGATGGTTCTAGAAGGCACTGAATCTTTGGATAATCAAGATTCCATTGCTGCCAAAATCAATAATAATATTATTACTATACAGGCAAATTATCCTAAATACACATTCGAAAGTACATTTATAAGACCTTTCTATAATGGAAATCAATTTATTCTATTCCTGACAGAATCCTATAGAGATGTAAGATTAGTGGGGACGCCACCCTCAAGTATAGGAAAATTCGGTTCAGATACTGACAATTGGGTTTGGCCACGTCATACGGGCGATTTTGCTTTATTCCGCATCTATGCTGATAAAGATAATCTTCCCGCGGAATATGCTGTTGAAAATGTTCCATATCGTCCGCGCCACTCACTACCTATTTCGTTAAGTGGAGTTGCTCCGGGTGATTTTACCTTGGTTTTTGGTTTTCCCGGGAGAACCGAGCAATATTTGCCTTCAATTGCTGTCGAACAATTATTAGAAAACGTCAATCCGGCCAGAATCAAAGTTAGGGAGCAAGCATTAGCGATTTTGGATAAGCATATGAGGAGTGATGAGGCTACACGATTAAAGTATGCTTCTAAATTTGCTCGAATCGCCAATTATTGGAAAAAGTGGATAGGAGAATCTCAAGGCTTAAAAAGCTCAAATGCTCTTCAGAAAAAATACAATCTAGAGGTTGAATTTACGCAGAGATTAGACACAAATGCAATTTGGAAACCGAAATACGGTAATTTGCTTAACAGTTTTGACAAATATTATACTATTATTGAAAAACCGGCGAGATCCCAAGTCTACTATGATGAAATATTTCTCCGCAATATCGACGCATTGATTTATGCTAACCGTATAAACAATAGCATTAAAGCCATTGAAAAATCAAATGAAAGTGAGGGAGAAATTCAAATTGTGAAGATTCAGGATTATCTGTCAACCCAATTAAAAAATTATAGCGAAGAGGTCGATAAAGAAATAATGACTGCCCTCATAAAATTATATATCGAAGAAATCCCGGTAGAGCATCTTGCACCCGAATTAAGAATGTTAAAATCTAATCCCAAAGTAATAGATGCTTTTGTTAGGGACCTTTTCAGAAATTCTACCATCATTAATAAAGAAAAATTTAATGAAACTTTAAATCTGGACTATTATGCGAAAGTCAATAAATTAAGAGAAGATCCTTTGGTGAGGTTTGTTGCGGAAGTTGGCGATCATCATGAAAATTCAGTTCAGAAAATTATTAATGAAACTAATGTTCGCATAAGCGTCACCCAAAAAGCCTATACACAAGCTTTATTGGAATTATTTCCGGAAAAGAAATTTTACCCTGATGCCAACGGAACGCTAAGAGTCACCTATGGGAATGTAGATGGTTATAGACCAAAAGAGGCAGTATTTTATGAACATCAAACCTATTTGGATGGTGCTATCGCTAAATATATACCGGGTGATTATGAATTCGATATGCCAGCTAAACTTTTAGAATTGTACGAAAGTAAAAATTTTGGGAAGTATGCCGTAGATGGGAGGGTTCCCTTAAATTTTATAGCATCCAATCATACTACAGGTGGGAATTCAGGATCCCCTGCACTAGATGCTCATGGCAATTTGATAGGTTTGAATTTTGATAGGGTGTGGGAAGGCACTATGAGCGATATAAACTATGATGAATCTATTTGTCGAAATATTATGGTTGATACGCGATATATCCTGTTTATAATAGATAAATTCGCCGACGCTCAAAATATTATGGATGAATTAAATATTGTTCAACCAAAAAAATAAATATTGCTAGTGGTTCCTTAATTAATTTTATAAAAACTTAAGGAACCACTTCCATTGTTAGCTAGGATTAAAAGATCATAATCCAATCCACTTTCAGCAGAATCTATAAACATTAAGTCGGTAGGTTTTAAATCTCCACCTAAGTCCAAGTGGTGCCGCGAATTTTTAAAATCGATGATTTGACCATTTTTCGGATCCGTTACATCAAATACTGCCACACCACCAAAGTTTTCAAGGATAGAAAATACCAAATGTCTTCCATTGATCTCTTTGCAAACAATTTTAGTTGGCTTAACCCCGGTCGATGAACTTGTTGATTTAGTTGTATTAGAAATGTAATCAGCATTGAATATTGTTCGACAATCAGGATCCGAAGAAATTCTTCTCTCGATTTGCTCCCCACTGTCCCAAATTCTTTCACCTGTGCTTAATTTGAATATTGAAATAGATCTTGATCCAAACTTCACCACCCTATCTATATATCCATCTCTGTCAATGTCACCATCGGCATTAGAAATGATTAAATTGCCCAGCATAAGCGAATTGTTAAATTCCATCAGTTTAGTGAGATCCTCTTCACTGGCTCTTGGATTAAGTTCCGAGAAAATGGTGGTTTCATCATATAATTCATATTGTCTTGGATTACCTGAATTAGCTGTAATCAAATATTCTTCACCATTAACTGAGTAAAGGCAAATATCAGCAGGTTGCAGCAAAGAATGAACAGGCCAGTTGATAATTAAAGGCTGAGAAATATTATCCTGAACATCGAATCCATAACCCGGTTCAGCATGATTTATCCAATTGTAGGAAATTAGCGTATCTAAAGTCTTTTCTGAAAGATCAATTATTCCATAAGCATTATTCACTTGAAAATTTACGATGAGTTTGTTATTATCGACAAAAGTGGCACTCCGAGGTTCCAAATCTTGAGCAATTGATGCAAATGGGCCTTTGATTCGGATGCCATTTCTACTTAATTTATTTCTAGAAAGATTACTTCTTTCAAATGTTATTAATTCACTTTCATCAAATTTCAAAGTTGTTTTATTAATCTTTAAAATCGCCACCGACCCTACAGGATCGACAGAATAATCAGTTGCGGGATAGCCTTTGCAGGGAATTGCAATAATTTCACTTTCATTGGAATATGCAATACTGACAGGAGAGTGACCCACTTCCCTCCTATCAAGAATATTAAGATTTTCATCCAAAAGCAGGACTTCACCTTTTTTTTGAAAACTTTTATCAATAGTAACCAGAAGAAATCCATCTAAAAATTCCAAACTAGTTGGCATGCCTTCAATATCCAAATCAATACTCGCTTGAAATTGAGCTTGAACAGAATTATTTTTCCTCAATGAAATTTTTGAAAGCAATTTATCTTGACCTATGACATAGAGGTGATTTGATTCCTCGCTATACGTTAAAAATTCAGTCTTTCCGGGCTCTCCCATATTGAAACTTGAAAGAAATTCTAGGTTTAAATTACTATTTTTGATAAAATTATGATCATTGTCCTTTATGAAAACAATAATAGATTTTTTAAAATTATCTTTCGCAAATTTTCCATTGACTTTTAATTGAAAAAATCTATCTGATTGAGATTGAAAATTGTCCTTAATAAATAATTGGATATCGTACTTTATTAAGGAAGGGCGGATTTCACTGACAATAATATTATGCATTTCAAAATCAATTCCTTCCGTAGCTCCAATTGATGGGCCTCCGGAAACTAATGTAATATCTAAATCTTCAATAGTTTTATGGTGCAAATAAAATGGAATAGTAACCATGCCATCACCCTCAGATACAATTACATATTCTGAAGAAAACCCTTCGAGAAAAGTTCCACTACTGGAATCAGAAAATTTGTAAGTATATTTATTACAGGAAGAAGTTCCTGATAATAAAATAATCATAATAGCTAAAAAATTATAATTTCTCATTCAATTAATTTGAACTCGAGGAACAATCATCGCACTTGCCTTTTAAGACCAAATGTGCACTTTCTAAATGGAAGGATTCCGGTAATTTGAAATCACTAATCTTTACCGGTTCAATACAAACAGTCTTATCACATTGAGTGCAGTGAAAGTGTGCATGATCGTCAAGATGTACCACGCTGGAGCAGTTATCCTGACACATGGCAAACTTAGTAACCCCACTACCATCAATAGCTTGATGAATTATCCCTTCACTTTCGAAGGTTTTAAGCGTTCGATATAGGGTGATTCTATCCAAACCATTTATCTTACTTTCGATGACGCCTTGAGAAAGTGCAATATCTGAATCTCTGAACATTGCTAAAATGTCAATCCTATTCTGAGTCACTCTTATGTTATGAGCCTTTAAAATCTTTTTTATAGCATTTAAATCATTACTCATCATGCAATATTTAGTCCTAGCATTCGCTCAAGCTTATTGGAATATGTAACGCCAGGCCTCCCTCAGAGGTTTCTTTGTATTTCGTATTCATGTCTTTCGCTGTTTCCCACATGGTACTTATAACGGAATCCAGACTAACTTTAGCATCTGCAGGATCACTTTCTAATGCCAGATGTGCAGCGGTAATAGCCTTTATAGCACCCATAGTGTTTCTCTCAATGCATGGAATTTGCACCAAACCACCAATAGGATCACAAGTTAGTCCCAAATGATGCTCCATGGCGATTTCTGCTGCCATCATCGCTTGTTGTGGGCTTCCACCCAGACATTCTGTCAAACCCGCAGCGGCCATCGCTGAACTTACCCCAATCTCTGCCTGACAGCCTCCCATAGCAGCAGAAATAGTAGCATTTTGTTTAAATAACACACCTATTTGACCCGCAGTCAGTAAAAATCTATGAAAATGGGAGGGCTCATATACAACAGAAAAACACGAATGGTACATCAAGACAGCAGGAATTACGCCCGCCGCTCCATTTGTAGGGGCCGTCACAATTCGCCCGAAAGCAGCATTCTCTTCATTTACAGCAAGTGCAAAACATGAAATCCACTTGATCACCCTGTTGTGCGTAAAATCTGATTCCTTAATGATACTTTGCCACTCCTCAATATTGCTATACGACAGTCCATCCAATAATTTTGCATTTATCGCTGCAGCACGCCGTTTCACATTCAACCCTCCGGGTAATTCTCCCATTTTATGGCAGCCCGAATAAATACTTTCCAGCATAATTTTCCAAATTTGATCAAGCTTATTAGCTACTTCTAATTCAGTTTGATTAACCAGTTCATTTTCTAAAGCAATCTCCCAAATGCTTTTTCCAGTCAAATCCACATGGCTTCCCAAATCTTTTCCATTGGAACAATAGAAAGGAACATCCTCAGATGTGATTGTCATACCACCATTTGTTATTTCTAAATCTGGTCGTTCAATAAAACCACCGCCTATACTGTAGTATTCTATTATTGCAATTGAGACACCGTTGGAATATATTTCGAACTGCATGCCATTAGGATGATATTCCAGACATTTATCAAAATGAAACAAAATATCAAATTCAGGATTAAAATAAACCTTATGTCCATTGGAAATGAGATACTTCTTGGCTCTTAAATCCTGAATTCTTCCATCCATTAAATCCAATTCTGTAGTCTTTGGATCTTCATTTATTAAGCCCATTTGTATGGCGAAGTCCGTGCCATGCCCCTTCCCTGTCTTAGCCAGAGATCCATAAAGATGAACTTTGATATGATCTGCAGCCTCCCATTTTTTTAATTCCTCAATAAAATTTATTGCAGCTCTCCATGGACCCAAAGTATGTGAACTTGATGGACCTACTCCTATTTTAAACATTTCTAAAGAACTGTGAAATACTTTACTCATTAATTGCCGGATTATTTAATTTGTCTGTTTTTCTGTAATAGCAAACCAAGACAAAAGTTTGGCAAATCTACTATTCTTACAACATATTAACAAATATTTTAAGCTATTGTCCCATTTATCAGGTGGTATCCTTTCTCCCACTTGAATCGATATTTTTCAGACAATCTGAAATAACAGATTATCTATTTATATATTTGTCCCAATTTTGATAAATAAATAGAGATTATGATACTTCGAGATGGAAAATTTGAGCTTCAAACTATAAGGCTTGAAGATTTATGTAATAAATATGATGCACCACTTTATGTGTATGATGGCAATAAAATAATTAGCCAATTTCGAAAGTTATCATCTGCGCTAACTGTTAAAAGTTATCAAATTAACTATGCATGTAAAGCTTTGACTAATATTACAATTTTAAAATTATTGCAGAAAGAGGGCGCAGGACTTGATGCGGTTTCAATAGGTGAAATTAAAATGGGTCTACTTGCCGGTTTTAGTCCGGACAAGATAATATTTACACCCTCAGCGGTTTCCAATGATGAGATTGATCAAGCTATCAAAATTGGTGTCATGATCAATATCGATAATATGGACATCCTCGAATATATCGGACATCATCATCCGGGATATCCCGTATGTGTCCGCGTCAATCCTCATATCATGGCAGGTGGCAACAGCAAAATATCTGTCGGACATATAGACTCGAAATTCGGTATCTCGATTCATCAAATTCCATTGGTAAAAAGGATCGTCGAAACATTAAACATCAATATTCGGGGTCTCCATATGCATACCGGTTCCGATATACTCGATATAAATGTTTTTCTTCAGGCTGCAGAAATTTTATTTAATGTTGCCAGACAGTTCGAAGATCTTGATTTCATTGACTTCGGCAGTGGATTCAAGGTTCAGTATAAGTCGGATGATTATTTTACGGATATCGAACTTCTCGGGAAGGAAATTTCAAAAAAGTTTAATGATTTTTGTGAAGAAAGAGGCAAAGACATCACTTTAATTTTTGAGCCCGGAAAATTTATAGTTAGTGAAAGCGGCTACTTCCTTGTTCGAACCAACAGTATTAAACACACTACCTCTACCGTTTTTGCATGTGTCGATTCAGGTTTCAATCATTTAATTCGTCCTATGTTTTACAATGGGCATCATGAAATAGTTAATATTTCAAATCC
>CALCSX010000197.1 GCA_937894165.1 uncultured Saprospiraceae bacterium
TTCCGGTATAGAGACCAATCAAATCTTGCAATATGCAGCCAGGGCTATCGCCTATACGAAAACATTATTTGGAAAGGATTTGGAGAAGGAATTTATGGATAAGTTGGAATTGATTCCATCTAATGATTCGAAATATAGAAATGCCGCTAACAGTTATCGAGTCATGGTCCGTCCGGGAATTATAACTTTGGAACGGGTGGCTATGCACGTGGCTGCCGAAATCATTTTTGAGGAGAATGTGGCGCAAATGGAATTGTTCAATTACGAGGTGAATTCTGACAACATTGAAAAAACTTTTTCCGACGAAAAAATTCTTGCCTTCGGAATAAATTCAGTGAAAAGTAAAGTGACTCTAGTAGAGGAGAAATTCTCATTCATTGTGGGTTATTTTGGTAATCATTATTTGTCGGGCATTATCCTTATGGAGGTGGATGAAAAGGAATTTGCTCGGCTGAGCAAAGAAATAAAACACAATTTTGAAGGCTTTTCATTCGATGAATTTAAAAATAAATTGTCAAAAATCGGTGGGGGGCATTCTTTTACATTGGATCAATTATTTCCCGAGAAGAAAAGAGCTATATTAATCTCCATCGTTCAACGTAATCTTCAGGATATTTATGAATCAATGATGACGATTCATAAAAACAATTATGACCTGATGAATTTGGCTTTAAATGAGACAATTCCCTTGAATGCAGCCTTTGTCTCTGCGACGCAGTTTATAATGAATCATAACATTCTGAATGAGTTAAGTAAGGGAGCTGAATTATCAGTAACAAATCTGGAAGCCAATCTTGCGGAACTTCGCAAGTGGGATTTAGAGCTGGATGGCACGGAAAATTTAGCTCATATTACAGGTGAGAATTTATTTCAATTGCTCAACAATTGTCATGGTGAAGACGATGAAGCTAAAGTAAATGATTGCCTCAAAAAGGCTCTAACTTTATTTCAATGGTCACAATCAGCGGGATTGGAAATAAATATGTGGAAGATTCAGAATAAAATTTACCGATTGGTCAATAATGAGGTTTATGGAAGTAGAATTAAGCTTTCAAATCCGGTTGTAAAGGAACTTTTAAAGCATTTTGCCATGGAAAGGGTAAAAATATAGGGTGTGAAGAATAAAAAAAGCCGTTTCAAAGAGAAACGGCTTTGTAAAATAACATATTTTTTATTAATAGCTTATAATGTATCTTGCAGAGGCACCTGCGTAACCCCCTCTGAAACGACCATAATTTGTAGTGTTTTCTATGGAGGAAAATATTACAAATCCTGGTGAATATTCAACACTAAGGTTCAATGGGATATCGGCAAAAGAATAATCTAATCCAATATTGAAATTTATTCCTAAATCCACATAGCCACCACTGATAAATCCATAGGATCTCTGAGTAAATGATGCTCCACCACCTATAAACCATCTTAATCTATCAAGATCCGGAATATCCATATGATGTTGGTAATTTGCTCCAACTATAAAGCTGGATCCATAAATACTGTAGCCAAAACCTAAGCCTACATAAATATCGATTGCAGGAGCAGAACCTAAGAATTTCTTGTAGGTTCCCATTAATCCATATCCAACTCTACCTCCAATGGCACTTTGGTAATCCTGGGCTTTAATTTCATTCACTGAGAGCGATGCAAACAGTATAAGTAAGAGTACAATAATTTTTCTCATAATAATAGGGTTTTAGTTATGAATAATTCTTCAAAGATATTAAAATAACTCCAAATTGAGGGTTGATGTTCACTATTATTTTAATCGCTTGAACTAGCCAAATATGCGAGATTTATCCAACCCAAAATAAAGAATATTCCACCAATTGGTGTGATAGGTCCAAGCCATGATGTCGATCCGTCTTCAAGAGAAATAAATGACATAGTATACAATGACCCACTGAAAAGTATTATACCGATTAGGAAGAAATAGCTAGGCAAATTCCTATTAGTCGATTTATGTCTACGTAGGGAGGACACCGTACAAAGAATAGCTAAAACATGTATAAAATGATACAAATTAGCTGTTTGATACCACGACATGGCATCGCTAGAAAGGACATCCTTTAAAGCATGAGCCCCGAAGGCACCGAAAGCCACAGCTAATGCTCCCAGGATAGCTGTTATTACAATAATTGTTTTTGTTTTCATTTTAATTTATTTTTTACCCACTTAATATTGACAAATCTAGTGAAAATATTTGTCTTTATTTACGTAATCAAATGATACCATTTATTTAGGGTCAAAAAGACTAAATCACTATATTTCATGCCATTTGATTGGTGTTAATTTTTTGTTATCTAACCATTTATTTGCAAGACTAAAATGATTTTGATTAAAAAAACCTTTACCGGCGAGGGGGGAGGGGTGTGGTGATGACAGAATTAAATGTTTATTTTCATCAATAAGGTTGATTTTTGATTTGGCGAAATTTCCCCATAGCATGAAAACCAAATTTTGTTTCTCCTGTGACAAAAGTCGAATCACCTCATCAGTGAAGTTGTTCCAACCCAGCTTCTGGTGCGAGGCAGGAGCATTAGCTTCAACTGTCAAAACAGTATTAAGTAGAAAAACACCCTGCTGAGCCCAGCCCGTCAGGTCTCCATGATTCGGCATTTGCACTCCTAAATCTGCTTCAATTTCCTTATAGATATTCTTGAGAGAGGGCGGGATTTTTACTTCTTTCGACACGGAAAAACATAACCCCATTGCCTGTTGGGGACCGTGGTAAGGATCCTGACCTATGATAACCACCTTGACCTGATCAAATGGACACTGATCGAAGGCATAAAATATTTTGTCCCCGGGAGGATAAATCACTTTTCCCTCAGCTTTTCTCTTCTTCAGCTCTGTTTTGAGCATTTTGAAGTAGGGTTTATCGAATTCTTGAGATAAAATTCTCCTCCATGACTCATGAATATTTACTTGATTAGCACCGGGTTCCATACTTTATCTTTAATTTTTTCAAAAATGAAGATAAAAAAATTCAAATTAATATGAAATTAAAAGCAGAAGTATTTATATTTGCACTCCGTAAGGAAAACGGTTCCGTAGCTCAGCTGGATAGAGCATCTGCCTTCTAAGCAGAGGGTCACAGGTTCGAATCCTGTCGGGACTACTTCAAAAACCCTCAATTGTCTGATAATGAAGACTTTGAGGGTTTGTTTTTTTCGGGCGTGTCCCTGCGGGTCGGGCTATTCGCTATTAGTCCTCGCTCGTTCCTCACTGTGGTCTTTTCGCTACTATCCCTCACGCGGGGTTGATCTGGTCTATTGAGTAATGACAAAGAATTCACACCTGTGGTTTAAATGTTTTTATGATTTCTATTGAGAGATGTTCTCAAAATACTAAGTAAAGTTTAGATCTGTGGAAGAGAGGTTTTCCTTTAGGCAAGTAGGCTACTAAGTCTATAATAATGATTCTTCTTTAATTTTCGAATTTAAATCAGCAATTTCTATTGGGAAAATAGAATTTGAAGGGTTTTAGTGGGCAGGAACATTTTGCCGCTGTCAGGAAGTTTTATGAAATCATACTTCGCATAAAAGTCCTCTGCCATTTTATCAATTGGATCAACAACAACTGCAAAAGATCCAATGTCTACTGTGTTCATTAAACTTCTTTTTAAGGCATCAATAAGAAGTAGTTTACCAAACCCCTTTCCTTGTGAATTTTTAACAATACCTAATCTCCCTAATAAAATAGTAGGTATTGAACCATAAGATTTAGGTAGTTTCTTCCTTATAGTTTCCGGAAAATAAGTTAGGGGAATGCTACCGGAGGATAGCGTATAAAATCCTTTTACATGATTTGTTTCTTGGTCTGCTAATATGAAACAAGCTGCTAGTTTTCGTTTAACATCTTGACTAACTTGATATTTTAAATAGTTGTTTAAAAGTTCGTTTCCGCAATCAAATTTATCACGATTGTGTTCTTTGTCCAGTAATTTGATCATAATTTATTTTGATTCTGAGACAAAATTATTATAGTCAATTAAAGCATTTTTAAGATTTTCTGAGGGTTTTTCGGGGTTTGTTACAGCGTCAAAAAAGATTTTACTATCCCTCTCTGATGCAATTATTCGCTCTTTTTCTTCTATGATTTGTTTCGATTTTTCTTGAACTGCGAGAATCACGAATTCTGTCAAACTCCTAAAACCACCTAAAGAAGCAGCTTTTTCAAAAAATAATTTTTGTTCTTTAGGCAGTCGTGCATCAAATCGGGTTTGTTCTTTACTTAGTTGGCTCATTTTTCTAATCATTTATACAAATGTACGGAAAAAATACGTACTAAACAAGTTTTATGGTGAAATAATTTAACCTTAAGTATCTCGCTAGGCAAATGCCTATGTTTTGATGAAAATAACTTTTGAAACATATTTAAAAGATTTAGATCTGAGTGAGCGCAAGTTACAAACTTGCGCCAGCATTAGTTTTTGAAAGAATGAAAACAGAAAGAGTTATATAGAAGATATATATATCTATTTAATGCTTACCCCAGCTTTAGAAAACATTTCCTGAATCTCTTTTTCAATAGGAAATGGCTTCATTGGAGGAACATTTGCGCCGCCCGGATTGCCGACAGGGATGGTTCCGACAAATGATTTAATACCTCCGAAAAGCAGACGAGGTATCTGACCGAGGATTTCCTTGCCACTTTTTATTTTGAAGCCGAATTGTAGCATTTTCCAATGCACGTAGCTGTGAGCAAAGGGATATTTCTGTCCGATGATATGTGCACGCTCCAGATGATGCCATGATTGACTAAGATTTCCGGCAGCATATTCTTTTTGGTATTTTTCCAATTCAGTATTATAAAAAGGTCGCAGGGTGGCGGGTAGGGTGGTGTGGAATTTCATAACATAATTTTTTTTAAAGACTTTATTTATCTCATCCTCCTCAATGTCAGACTTATCCTCCCCTTTTCTGTATCAGACTTTGGAATGGAATGCTGCCACTCATCTTGTATTTCCTGAGTCATATAGATTAAACTCCCGGATTTTAAACTGTATGATAGAAATTTTTCAGGGTCAGAGATATTTCTAAATTTTAGGATCCGTTCTTCCCCGATAGAAACGATAGCTATGCCAGTCCCGGTCTCAAGAATATCTGTCTGATCCGAATGGTAGCCCATTTTAGATTTTCCATCCAAGTAATAATTTATTAGACAATTATTCGCTTCAAAACCTATTAGAGGTTTTAATTTTACAATAATCTCTTGTAGGTCAGGTAAGAATTCTTTAAAAGGGTATTCGATTTGAGAATAATTGTAAGCTTTGCCAAAACTTGCTGTCTTGCGGGCAGTCATCCGTTCATCCCAGGCTACTGAATTTTTCAGATATTCAAATAGAGCGTTTGGATGATTGATAAAATTTTCAATGTGGGTGATTCCTTGCATTATTATATTTAAGTATCTTCAATTTAATTATATTTCAAATTTAACCTTCCGCCCTCATTCCCCACCATAATTCTCTCCTAAATCCTGCTCCAAATTCCTGAACACATACGCATGCTCCTGCTCAATCCCCATTCTTTCCAAAGCTTGCCAATAAAATCTCGGATACAATTCGGAGGTATAAGTCGTAATTCTAGTCATTTTAGTCTGACCCGGTGCTATTTCATCGAAGAGATAAATAGCTTCCTTAAAGCCCAACCATTTTCTGCCAGTCAATTGATTATCGATGACATCCATTTTTAGGATTTTTCCTTTTTCAAGTTCTGTAATCTGTTCCACTATCAGACCGCCTTCAAAATAACAAGTTCTTATACCTCCTACTTTTTCCTCCTCCAAAACACATTTTAGTGGGATAGGCAGGTCTAGCTTCATTAAAAATGGTTTTTCAGCGATTAAGGTGTCTACTGATTTTATTGTTTCATAAACCTGAAGAGCAGAGTAGGGGAGGATAATCTCTGATTTGACTTCGATAATATTTTCCTCGTCTCTCCTTAATTCTGTCTCTATAAAAGCCAAAACTAGAAAGAGACAAAGCGGTAAAATCGATATTTTAACAATATTCTCCTCTTCGGAGGTTTTTCTATATTTTTTCCACAATTTTTTCGCCATTGCCCCCAGTGCAACCCCTATCAATATCAATGGCATAGCCATCAAAACACAAAGCATCCCTTCCAAGCCACCCACTAAAAGAAGTATGATGAAAATTACAAGAGAAGTTATTAATCCCCACAAACTGACCGATCGTACGGTGGATTTTCCCAAAATGAAGCCTAGGACAAAGGGTAGAAATACAAAAAATGACAAACCATATCCTATCATTTCATAATGCAGCAATAGAAATCCCAAGGATAGGAAAGTCAGGCTGATGATTATGGATAGGGTGAATTGTTTTTTCATTGAAAGCTTAAGATAGACAATTTATAATTTTAAATATCCTGTCTTATTTCTTCCAAAGCAGCTTCCAATTTTTTAATAGTAGCAAGATATTCCATCCGTAGTTGATCATACTCAACACATTCTACCTCATTACGAAGTAAATACAAAGCTGAAATTATTGCATTTTGAATTTTTTCTAGATCCATGGAAATTTATTTTGATGAGATAAATCTTATAAATATAATCAGATTCGTTATCAAATTGTCCTATATAACAAGAATATTTTCCCATTTTTGACAATTGATTACTAATATACTAGTATTTTCTTTATAATTATTTCGAATATAGAATCCCGATTTTTTTCCCCACTCTTCCTCCCTTTTTCGTACATTTATCCCTAAATACCCCCGAAATGAGACAAAAATCCGCCGCTGTAAGCGTGTACATCACCGCCCAGCCCGAAGACCGAGCTGAAGCATTGAATAATTTTAGGAAAATATGTCTGGAAAGGCTGCCCGAAGGCTTTGAAGAGACAATGTCCTATTCGATGCCTAGTTATGTAGTACCCCACACAATCTATCCTTCCGGCTATCATTGTGCTCCGAAAGAGCCGCTGCCCTTCATCAGTTTCGCCTCTTCAAAAGCCCATGTCTCCTTTCACCACATGGGCATGTACGCCGACGAAAAAACGCTGGAGTGGTTCACCCAAGCATATAAAAGTCAATTCAACAAAAAACCGGATATGGGCAAATCATGTATTCGCTTCAAAAAATTGGACAGTATACCATACGATCTGCTGGAGGAATTAGTGCAGAAAATATCGGTAAAGGAGTGGATAGAAATCTATGAAAGGGAGATAAAGAGGTGATTTTATTCTATTTTTACATTTCCATCTCAATACACCACCACTTTCCCCACATACCGCTCCCTCTTCTGTTTTTTCATCATTTCAATATAATATATCCCCGGAGATACTTGTGGCAGTTGAAGCATTCCGGCTTCTGAATAATCATCAGTACTTATCTCCTGTACTACTTGTCCTGAATTGTTAAGTATCCGGATACGGCTGATATCTATAGGAAACTTTCCTTCATCAAAACTCATCTTGACAGTTCCTCCTGATTCTACAGGATTAGGAGACAGCTTTAAATAATGTGTCTTAGTAATGATATAATCCTGCACGGAAGTAATGTGCGTATGGCCGCTCAAGGTGTCCCCCATGCAGTGCATATCCTCGCAGGGATCTATACCGAGCTTCACCAGCCATCCGGTGGCCTGTTTGGTGCCTAACACGAAATTATTGACCTGTCCCGCAATGTACACATTCCCTTCCTCATCTTCAGCCAGATCTGTAAAATGATTGCCATATACATAGGGGTGACCAAACTTGTCTAAAACCTTGTACTTGTGCTTAAACTCACCTGTGACAGGATCCATACGAATGAATAGGCCTGCATTTTGTTGCGAACTGCCTGGAGGCACTTCCATCTGTATCTTGCCAATGATGATCAAGTCGCCATTCACCTTACTTATTTGATTTGAAAAAATATTATCTACAGAATTAGCAGGGGCTAGCAATCTATAATCCCTTAGCCTCTCCCCTGTATGCATATCGAATACAATTACTTTAGTTTTTTGGAAACTAAAGGAAAGCCATAGTTCTTCGAAGCCTTCCTCTTCCGGATCCATGCCCGGAAAATCCTCTAGAGTTTTGAAATTATTATATACAAGATAAAATTCATGTCTATCATCCGAATATGAAAGTTCGGCTTTACACCAATAAGATACCCCTCCACTTCCTCCAGCTTCGGAATCCTCCTCGCTAATCCACTGTAAACTTCCTTTTTTATCAATTTTAATTATAAAAGGTTTGTAACCTGAATTATAAATGGAAATACTAGTATAATAATATTCTCCAATTTCTATTATTCTAGAATAATAATCAACCCTAGGTGTATTATTCACCTCCATTACAGAGGTATTCACCAAAACCGTACCTTCCATATCTACCTCCATAAAGAACAAGTGGGTGGCATTGGTAGGAGAGCGTTGGACAGAGTAGGTACCGGTGATGATCAGGTTGCCTGCGGAATTAATCATGCAGGATTTACTGTCCACCCTTCTGAAATTGGGGAGATGAGAGAAGTCATAGGTCCAACAGAGCAGACTATCTTTATTAGAGAGGGAAGAGCCATGCACCTGTACCAAATCTGTATCATTAATAAATCGCAGTAGCTGCAACACCGTATCTCCCTTCACTGCCATCGGGTGGAGAGTAAGAGGAACAAGTGAATTTCTCTCGTAGAAAAAGGAATCCAGGAGCTCCCCGGAATGGGACACTTTCAACCACCCTGAATTTGTATAAACATCAGTTTCATTGCGAGTGATAGTTAGTAGAATATCTCCTGATTCCTCTAATCTCATCATATCCCAAAGAGCTGTTCTGCCATTATATCCTCTTATCACCTTAGAAAATTGCTCTTCCTGACCATTCATGGATGGTATGATGGAGAGAAGAAAAATCAGCAAACAGGAATATTTAAGAATCAATTTCATTGGATAATGATTTTTCGGTGGACGAGAGTATTTCCTGAATGAATGGTCAGAATATAGATTCCTGCCGGTTGGGATCTGTAATCTAAGTTGATTATATTATTACTTGTAGGTGGAAATGTCCTGCTACTGAGAGAACTACCATTTACAGAATATAGAATAACTTCGACTTCATTTTCAAATCCTTTATCAGATTGGTATTCAAGGGTGAAGAGACCATTCCCCGGATTAGGATATAGAAGTAAATTCTGTTCTAAAGAAACATCTTGGTCGAAGTCCTCTTCACCTCTTTTCAAAGGTGGGACGATACTATCCGATGGGTAGTCTATATAGGGAGCGAATACTTCATCATTCCAGAAACCCAATAGTGCCTTGGCTGTGACACCCGGTATAGTGGGTTTGGCGGCTATGATTCTCAGGTCAGCCTGAATGGTACTATCTGCCACATAAGTGGGGTCTTCAGACCATTCGATGTTCTCTTTTTGGACAAATACAAATTCTTCAATTTCGGGATTGGTATTGTCTATAAGCAATCTATCTAAAATATTTCGTGATGCAACATAATCATTCTGGTGCATTTTCAATCCTAGATCTAACCATTTGTATTCAAAGTCATTTTCATTCTCCAAGATATTTTCAGCTGTAGGGATGCTATCTGCACTAATCAGATGATTCACTAATTCCACTACCTTTGTAAATTTAGAAGCCCTTATCTTATTATATACACGGAAATTGGTTGAATCTATCCCTACATATTCTAATGAATCAATTTTATGATTATGCCAGAATATAGACTCTTCTTCAAAAGGGTTGACAGGAGTAAAAGGGAGATCACAATTATTATTGGCAAATGCATTATTAGTTTGATAATTCTGATTAAAACCGGGAGCTCCTATACAAGAATGACTCAGATTGCAAAGAGGACGATGAATTGATGCTGCACTTTCCATATTTTGTACGTAATAATCAAATGCCGGCATGTTACTGTTCCCTCCACTCATATCAAAAACTGATAAGAATGGATCGTCTATAATAGATATTTTGAAAACTTTAATATCCAGAGCTGTTACAGGATTGGTACTTCTCATCCATAAATTTGAATTCGAAGCTATTGGATCTCCTTGATCCGGGAAGGTGGATTGGAGTATATTAACTCCTGCGAATCTATTTTGAGCAAAGACATTACAAGCAAACTGTCCACTCAAGTTTCCTGAGCCATAGAGTATTCCCGTACTAAAATTCAATAATTGATTGGTGGAAACTGTATTAGGCATAAATCCGGCATTATGGATTCCTATTCCATTGAAAATATTTTCAAAGCGATTTGAATTAATTAAAATTGCATTACCGGTATTTTCTATGCCAACATGTTCTAAGTTAATATTGCTAGATTTAAAATCATTATATTCAATTTCATTAATAATATTACCATATCCTCCAATCCTTATTCCTAATGGTACATTTCTGAATTTATTAGGATGGGTAGAAGATCCGATTATTTCTATCGGGGAAGTAGTAAAGAGTGGGTTTGTTGCTAATGCCTCTACTCCTACACCATTGATATTTTCGAAGGTGTTGTTAGATCCTATAGTGAAGCTACCATTGATAGTATTGACTCCGTAATTTTGAAGATTTTTAAAAGTACAACCTTCTATTTCAATGCCTCTGGTTGCCCAAATGGAAATACCTGTTTTTCCTTGGACTCCTCCGCCTGATCCGTCGACCGTTATAGTGTGAAACTTACTCTTGCTGATTTTATTGCCTCTCTTCATGAATTCCACAGCTTTGAAACAATTCCTGAACTCTACATTTTCTGCATATACATACCCTCCCCATCTGCTAGGATCGTAAGCCGGGAGATGCCAGTCGTCACTTATACCCACACCGGCATCTCTTATTACGGTGCCGGGGAGCAAAATGACTCTGCCTGATTCATCATTGCTAGTGAAAGGATCATCATAATCATCAGGATGATTCATATTTGGATTTCCTGCTACTTTAATGCCCCCCCATCGTCTAGAAAATATATTTTCATCATTCACCGGTGCCATTGAACTGGTGCAAGCTGTTTGTAGAGTTGCATTTTGTATTCTCAGTTCGGCTCCTCTTTCTACATAGATTCTCACATTTTTCGAAATACCTACACAAATATCTTCTATAATTAAGGTAGTACCACTTCGAATTACTAAATCTTTTGTGACAATGATATCATCTTCATCCCAATAAACCTCATCATGCACATCAAGCTCATCTAGCCCGGATTCTTTCACACAGAAATGAAGCGTATTATTAGCGAATTCTAGGTAAGGTTGCTTTTTTGAATATGCATCATTCAACATCATATCTACTTGTCCGGGTGAGAATGCCGCTTGGGCGTGATTATATCCCATGACATTGGTAGTACAATCCCAGTCGTTGCTACACAAATCTCTTTCGTCAGCATCGCAGGGTATTGAGCTTGCGAAAGTATGAGGCAAGCTTAAATTATGACCTAATTCATGCATGATTAATTTAGAATATGTAGAAATTAAATCCATTGAACCGGATGGTGGGTTTGGATTTAAAGTGTCAGTTTGGTTTTTCCAATAATGCCACATATTACCAATAGGAACCGGATTTCCGGCTCTTCCAGTTACAGTTCGACATAAAATAGAATCGTTAAATATTTCTGTAGGGTAATATTCATCAAAAAATGCTAAATTCAATACATCATTTCCATATACTTTTATTGAGTCATGTATATAGAAAACAGATTGCCCATCATTACAAGTGGAATCTCTAAAACCAGATGCAACTTTATACTTGTGCTCATTCAAATGATAAAAGTGTACAAATCCTAAATTATCAGGATCATACAATTCAAATCTAAATCTCATGTCATATGGATTGGAGACAATTACATTATTCTTATCCCTATAAGGAACCCAGATAAATGTAGTATCTGTTAAATATTCTCTACGGTTATAGTCCCACAAATTAGTTGCTCTATGATTCAATTCAGCTACAATGTCTTGTGCAATAGTATTTGCATCCATTTCTTCATTTCCTATACAGCTCGGACAATTGCCTCCTGTTGAACCAAAGCTTGGATTATTACTGCCGGTACTAATGAAATGGAAGTTTAATCGCACAGTAATAATGTCATAGGAATTAAAATCCTTGTAAAAAGGAATATAATCCGACCCACACTGAAAATCTCTTTGATAACAAGGTAATGTTCCTCCACTGCTGGTATGGTAGGTTGTGTCTTGTTCGTCTTCATGCCCACATTCGAAGAAATTGTGTTGAGCAAAAAGAGCATAACTGTTAAAAAACAATGAAAGAAAAAATAAAGATTTTAGGATCAAAGTCACATAAAACCTAGCCTGAGAGTAGACATAAGGTATCATAATTTAAAGTTTTAAATTAAAAAATAATTGTTTATGTAAGACCTTGTCGGACTAATATAGTGCTTTTAATTGGATAAACAATAATATTTTATATTTTTTTTGAAATTTTTATATTTTCTTAATTTTCTTTTTACTTTAGTTCTCTCATAATTTCAACTATGAAAACCATATACCTTATTTGTCTAAGCTTATTATTCATTTCTATGACTAACGCTCAGGATCAAGACCCACTCTTCGATCAAGCGCTGGCTGACTCGCTGGGTGCTGATGATTACGGCATGAAATCATATCTCCTTGTGATTTTGAAGACGGGTGAAGCCAAGATAGAGGACAAAAATCTACGTGACAGCTTGTTTAGAAGTCATTTCTCTAATATGACCCGTCTGGCTGATGAAGGTAAATTATTGGTGGCAGGACCGATCGGCAAGAATGAAAGATCGTTTCGTGGGATCTTTATTTTGAATACAACGGAAGAGGAGGTGGCCCGGGAATGGATACAGGGAGATTTGTCTATAGCCAATGGAATCTTCGATGTGGAGTTCTATCCGTGGTATGGCTCAGCTGCACTGGGCACCTATTCCGAGAATCATAAGCGTATTCAAAAAGTAAAATTTTGATTTGCCTTCGTTGCAAGATAATCCCAAATACTGCATTGCTAAATTGATTATAGCTTTTTAAAAATCATATCTCATACCTTGTGAATTGTTGAAATAATCTTCAACATTAAGGAATTAAGGGGCATTAAGGATTTCATTAAGCCCTTAACTAACCTTAATTTTCCTTAAATTCATAATGGTTCTCCCTACTCCTTCATTTAGTTATATATAAGTTTTCAATATAAAGTAGATAATTAGCTGCAAAATTGTAGTTTTGTCAAATAAAGATAATTCCGCTTTGATTAGCATACTTGAATCATTATAATTTTCTGAAAACACCGACTTTTTATCATGGATCATAGTGAGATAAATTTGAAGCAGCAAGCAATTCAAAAATTTCAGGAAATGACCGGCTTATCAACCGAGCAGACAAACGAAATATTTGACATGTTTTTTGATTCGCTTCCCGACAATAGGGCGAAATTAATAGAATATATGAAATCTTATGATTATTCCGGCATTTTTCAAATCGCTCATAAATTACGAGGGACAGCGGGAAGTCTGATGATAGATGATATTTTTAAATTGTCAGATGTATTAGAAAAAAAAGCAAAGGCAGGTGATGAAAAGTCTTTAGAATTGGCAGATGAGCTGGTCAAGACCCTGGATTTGTATTTAGATTAATGCTTTGTCGGTTTAAAATAGGGGAATTAGTTTTTATTATGTAATTTTGATTCTGTTCTGTCATATTTTATTGAAACTTTTAAGGTAGAGGCTTTTAGATGAAAAAATGAAAATTTTCGCTAGACAAGACTGTTTTTCGCTAATAGCAATGTTAAAAGCGAATAAAGACAGTGAGATTTATCGAGAAGAAGCATTTTTGCTATCGAAAAATAATTTAATCTGAGTAGTGATAGTTTATTAAAGGTTAACAAATGAATGAAGATAATCCACTGGTCCTAGTGATCGATGATGAACTTCCATTGCAATTATTGATGAAGAATTTTTTGAGTTCCATTTATAATGTAGTGACTAAAAGTGATG
>CALCSX010000198.1 GCA_937894165.1 uncultured Saprospiraceae bacterium
TTCGAATTTATCTTTTCATCCGTTTAAGGATTGGTCGGATCGGTAAGTTTGGATGTTTTTTCAGAAAAGACATTACTTGTTACGGATAGAATTTCTATTGATTTTCAAGGAGCTGGAGCGAGAAAGAGGTAGAGGTGACAGTATGCTAATCTCATAAAGTTAAAACCTATTGGACTAAGTTATTATTTATGATTCTGTCTTATTAAAAGAAAGAGTAGATACCGTCATTCATGACAATATCTACTTTTATACAATATTTTACTTTTCTAAATTATCCACTACATTTTTATCACCTTCGCTACCTGCTTAAATGTCCTGATAAAATAGATTCCAGGATTTAAGTTCGATAAGTCAATGAAAGCCTTATTAGCTGTGGATCGAAGGATTTGGTTTGCTGAAACTAGGTTTCCTTGCGCATTTAAGATCTGAATTCTATCTAAATCTTCCGCATTCGATGCTTCCGCAGTGATCCGATCGAAGCTTGGGTTTGGAAATATTGATAAGCTACTATTTTTCGAATTGAGATGAGGGTTTACGCTTACAATTTCTCCACAGGCTTCATTAATTTGAGCATCACCGATAATTTGCCAGCCTTGGCTAGTTATCAGGGCTTCACGGGCTTCAAGTGCAGCCGTTCCATATGACAGGTTCATTGCTCCAAGAGTTCTACCGTTTACTGTAGGATTATTTTCATGCCATCCAATCAATGTTGAGGTGTAATTGTCACAGTCCAGACCGGAGTTATTGAGCATATTTGTCATACTGACATCGGGATGTAATATCCAATTACCGATATTTTCGTTGAACGAGGTAGCTCCATAGAACATGCCACTTAGATTAGTCACTTGACTAAAGTTCCAACCACTCACAGATTGATTAAATGAGTCAGCATTGTGGAAAATATTTTCCATATTTTTCACATTTTCTGTATTCCAGAGACTTAGGCTCTGATCGAAAGTGCTTGCAGATTCAAACAATCCTGTCATGTCAGTCACATTAGACACATCCCAAGATGAGACATCCTGATTAAAGGAAGATGCGCCGTAGAAAGTGCGTACCATACTTGTAACATTCCCTAAATTTGGAGCATCTTTAGCTGATATTGTCAACTGTGAGCATGCAAAGAAGGTACTATCCATGCTACTCCATTCCACCATTCCCCATTGGCTAATATCTATCAAATTTTCTACTGAAGAATTTTGATCATTGTAAAAACGAAGTAAATTCTGAGGAGAAATAGATAAGATCAGCGTATCACCTGCTTCTACGATCAAGTCGGAGAGAAGCACTGAGCCTGCAGTTAATGAAGTGAAACTCCCCTCACCCGAATTGCCGGAAGGCATAGTTTGCCAAGCATATACTACCTCTTCTGAAGTCTGCGCATTGAATTGAAGTTCAGTGGCAGGGTTTTGGAAAAACCAGTGCGAGATGAATTCATCACAATCATTTCCGGATGGAGAATCGCCCGTTATCTGCCAATTTTGATTGTTAATCAACCGTTCTCTAGCATCTATTGCAGAATTGCTATATTGCAAGCCTTCAGCTCCTAAACTTTTATTACTTATTGTAGGATTATTAGCTTCCCACCCCTTCAAAGTGGCTGAATAATTATAACAATCGAGACCTGAATTATCGAACATATTGTCAAGTGTAACGGTATTTTTTAATATCCAATTTCCGCAATTCTGATTGAAGGCACTTGCCTCCCTAAACATTGAATTCATCGTTATAACTTTTTCCGTATTCCATGAACTTAGATCTTGGTTAAAGCTATCCGTTCTTAGAAACATTTCCTCCATAACGGTGACATTGGCCACATCCCACCCACTGATATCTTGATTGAATTTTCTTGCTCTGGAAAACATGGACCACATAGACCTTACTTTAGATACATTCCATGAACTGATATCTTGATTGAATTCACGAGTGTCTCTGAACATATCTCTCATGTCTGTCACATTTGACACATCCCAAATTCCGATTGGCTGGTTAAATACATCTGAGAAAATAAACATCCCACTCATATCTGTTACATTGGATACATCCCAAGTGCTGATATTTTGATTAAAATTCCTAGCACCAGTAAACATATACGACATATCAGTAACATTTGAGACATCCCAAGAAGAAATGTCTTGATCGAAGTTAACGGCTCCACCCCAATCTTGGTTAAACATGTGGCGAGGGTGGTGGTTTCGGCCAAACCAAGACTGGGCGTGGTGGGCTTACAGGACGAAGAAGATTTGGTACAGGGTGTTGTCGTAATGCTCAGGGGTGAAAATCCGGGCGACGTCATTAAAAGGCTTAAGGAAAGAATCGCGGATCTGAACGAGCGCCTCCTTCCGGACGACTTTCTGTGGGAAACGCATATCAATACCGTCCCGGCGGAAATCCGTCCGCCTGATAACATCCCAATACTAGGATTTCACTC
>CALCSX010000199.1 GCA_937894165.1 uncultured Saprospiraceae bacterium
GTTCCGGGCAAAAATCCCGGTACATCTACTAAAACCAATAAGGGTATGTTAAAACAATCACAAAATCTTACAAATCTCGCTGCTTTCCTCGAAGCTTCTACATCAAGAACACCGGCAAGACTAAAAGGTTGATTAGCAACAATTCCAATACTCTTACCTCCCAGCCTCGCAAAACCTACTACTATATTATCCGCATAATATTCATGAATCTCAAAGAAACTATCTTCATCAATGATTCCTCGAATAACTTCTTTCATATCGTAAGGAATGTTGGATGACTCAGGCAATAAATCATTTAATTGAAGTCTGGTTTCATCACTATATTGATAAGGTTTATCTACCGGCGCGTTCTCACAATTTTGAGGAAGATAACTCAATAATTTTCTGATTTTCAAAATACATTCCAAATCATTATGAGCCGTCAAATGAGTTACACCGGATTTAGTAGCATGCGTCATTGCTCCCCCCAACTCTTCTGAACTGACTTCTTCGTTTGTTACTGTTTTTACCACGTTAGGTCCCGTAACGAACATATAGGAAGTATGCTCTACCATAATTATAAAATCCGTTATTGCCGGACTATACACAGCACCCCCGGCACAGGGTCCCATTATTGCAGAAATTTGAGGAATCAAGCCCGAAGCCAAGGTATTTCGATAAAAAATATCCGCATAACCACCTAAAGAACTTACGCCTTCCTGAATCCTCGCACCCCCACTGTCGTTAAGACCAATTACAGGTGCCCCATTCTCCATTGCTAAATCCATTATCTTACAAATCTTTTCAGCATGAGTTTCCGAAAGTGATCCACCGAATACGGTAAAATCCTGCGCATAAACGTATACCAACCTACCTTCTACCTGCCCGTAACCTGTTATGACACCATCTCCATAAAATTTCTGCCTCTCCATTCCAAAACTAGAACTCCTGTGCAAAACCAAAGCGCCAATCTCCTCAAAAGTGCCATCATCCAGAAAAAGTTCTACTCTTTCTCTCGCAGTCAACTTACCTTTTTGATGTTGTTTATCAATTCTATCTTGTCCACCACCCAGACGTGAAAGTTCCAATTTCTGATTTAGCTCTGTATTTTTATCTTGCATAGCAAAAGTTTTCTTGATATAATTTTAACAAATTTATTGAAATATATGAGGCTTAACAATTTTTTAAGTGATAAGAAATAGAAACAGTCTGAATTTGTTAATATTTACCTCTTCATATTTAATAATTCAACAACGGCTATAAAATTTTCTTTATCTTAATAAATAATCTTTTTAATGAAAATCCAAATTTTAGATCAATCTATAAATATTAATAAGCTTAATCTTATATTAGCATTTTTATTAAAAAAAGCTTACAATGGAGTGGAATAAGTTACTTGCTGAAAGAGTGTTAACAATGGAGGAGTCAGCTACTCTTCTAATGGCAAAATTGGGAAGGGAATTGAA
>CALCSX010000200.1 GCA_937894165.1 uncultured Saprospiraceae bacterium
ACCCCTGGATACAATCTGCCATCCCGCTGGGTCTCGGAGATTCTTACAATGGATTCAGAATAGTGGGGACAAGTTCAGGTTTTCAGGAAATCTACAATCTTGAAATATCCGAAGGTGCTTGGTGGACACAATCTATGGAAGCTGTCATAGGTCACAATATTGCCGGGCAGTTAGATCTAAAAGTCGGTGACGAGATCATTTCCAATCACGGTTTATTAGCGGAGGATATGCATTCGCATGATGACAAACCTATCAAAATTACCGGCATTTTGAAAAGATCAAATACCGTGGCGGATAATTTAATTCTGACCTCAATGCAGACTGTCTGGGAGGTGCATGAGGAGCACGATCACGGAGATGAAAATGATCATGAACACGACCATGACCATGCAGACCACGATCATGCAGACCATGCTCACGATCACGACCATGCTCACGATCACGACCACGATCACGATCACGTTCATGAACATGAAGACGGACACCATCATCAACACGAAGGTCATGACCATTCGAATGATAATGTAGAGCAATCTACTAGCATTTTCGGAAATGAAAATGAGTTTTTGATCAAAGAGGAAAATCAAGCTAAGGACATCACTGCGATATTAGTGAGGTTCAAAGGAACGAACATGCAGAGCCTCAACATGCAACGAAATATTAATGAAAATACCAATTTGCAAGCTGCCAGTCCTCCTATTGAGTTGAATCGGTTATTTAGTCTATTAGGAATAGGTATTTCTACATTAACTTATATAGCAATTGCTCTACTCATAGTCGCCGGATTAAGCATATTGCTATCATTTTTTAATGTGATGAGGGAGCGAAAGCAAGAAATTGTGATGATGAAAATATGGGGCGGAGGGAAAATTAAAATTGCAACTATTGTTATCCTCGAAGGGGTTATAATAGCCTTGGTAGGAGCTATCATTGGACTTATTGGGGCACATAAAGGCATATATTTCTTCAATTTATACTTAGAATCGGATTACAAATACAGCATTTATTTCGATAAAATCTACACAACTGAATGGTTGATTGTAGCGTTAAGTATCGGCATTGGGGCTTTAGGTGCCTTACTTCCGGCATGGGTTTCTTCAAGAAAATCTCTGTCTGAGAATTTAAAATGATACCTTTGTCCGAATCGAAATTCGAGAGAAGAATATAAATTGTAAATGATAGGAAAAATGAGATTTAGCATAGTAGTGTTATTTTGTATGATGATGGCGGGACAGGCCACAGCGCAGTCACCGGCGATCAATATTTGGAAGATATTAGCCAAGCTTACGTACAAGACTGAATTTAACGAAGAGCTTGGAATGAATATAGAAATTCCAATGTTTTCAAGCCAAGTGAAAGCTTTGGAAGGCAAAACAGTGGAAGTGCGTGGATATATTATTCCATTGGAGGGCTATAAAAGTCATCAGGAGTTTGTTTTTTCGGCCTTCCCGTATTCTATGTGCTTTTTTTGCGGGGGAGCGGGCCCTGAGACAGTGATGGAAGTGGAGGCAAAACATCCGATCGTTTATACCAATGACCCTATTACGATCAAAGGAACATTGCGACTAAATAATGATGACATCAATCGGTTGATGTATATTCTTACGGATGCTACTTATGTGAGTAAATAAGATATCCTAGTTGCTCGCTGCAAGAAAACGCCAAATACTGCGTTACTCTCGTATTTGAATCAGTCATTT
>CALCSX010000201.1 GCA_937894165.1 uncultured Saprospiraceae bacterium
AATATTTAGAAGTGTCCACCACTAAGCCGTCGCCTACGCATTGCCCCGCAAGTGAGGTCCCGGCAGCTCTCGGGATCAATGAAAAACCGTATTTCCCGGCAGTTGAAATCAAAATTTTTAAATCTTTCTCATTTTTAGGATAGGCAACACCCAAAGGCAATTCCTGATATATTGAAGCATCGGTGGCGTACAATGCCCTCATCATATCGCTATGAAAAATTTCTCCCTCTAATTTATTTTTCAATTCCACTACCCAATCCTCAGTCAACACCATACTCAATTTTTGATTTTTTCTAATTTCTAATACCTCATTTCATACTCTGACTATTTAAACCTTCTCAAAGCTATTACAACAGCAACCAACATACCTAAAATAAGTCCCATGAAGATAAATGTCCATGTTTGCGACCTTTCGATAGCCGCTGTATCTCCATAAAGGACTAAATTTGACCAATAATAGGGGTGCGCTTTTTCGATATCTATTATCTCGTTTAAATATTTGACTTTCCCTTGCTGAAGTGCCACGTCTTTCTGTCTTCCTGCTGATAAATTTTCATAAAAGTTCTCCATTATCTGCACACTAGACTTTTCATCTGCAAGCCACAGTGAAGTCACTAAGGAAGCTACTCCGGCGAAGGCTAGTGCCCGGCTTAGACCGGCAATGCCCTTTCCCTCCATGTTTGTTCCATGAACTGTCTCAAATGCGCTGAGTACTACCAAATTCAAAGGCCATTTCATTGCATATAATTCTTCTAATAATAGTTTGTTTTCTCCGCTCTCCGCACCTGAAAAAGCCAAAAAAGAGCCCTTTTCATCATTTTCATCTGACAATCCATGTGTAGCCAAATGTAAAATGGTATGTTCATCAATATTTTCAATCAAATTCGCCCTCGTAGCATATGCTCCTACATAATAATCTCCTGAAAAATATTTGGATATAGCTTTCACTTCTGCTTCAGCATTGTTCAACTTGCCAAATTGAATATTTTCATCCCCCATCTTAAAATTTTGCCCCTGAAAATCCGGCGCCAGCGCCAAAAGCTTGCCCGCTCGTTTTTGTCCATTTTGCATAATACGCAGTAAGCCGAGCGAAATATTATAACTGATAGCGCATTCCTTAATCAAATAGGGCAATTTGCGATAATCAGAACTTGCTGTTGCATTCTCAGTAAGAAATGCTTCAAAGGGGAGATAGGATAAAATGCCATCGGGAATAATTATTAATTTCTCAGGTAAATCTCCGATAGGCTGAATTAACTTTTCATATAGCGTATATGCCGAGGACAAAAAAACTTTCATTTCTGACCCGGGATCAGACACCGTTTTTCGAAAATCTTGTATAGCATTATCTAAATCTTCATCTCTAACTATCGACTGAAATGATTCCCGTTCCGCATCCAGATAAAAGATATAAATTCTTTCCGTGCCCCAGAAATATTGAACCAACCCTTCTTTAGCCCTTAAATTCTCCTTTACTTCTGATAATTGAATTCCACTTTTAAGCTGCTCCAATTGATCAAATTGGGGATAATCTTTGGAGATTAATTTATTGTATTCTTCAAGATTCTTGACAGCGACTAAGTATTTTTCCTTCAATGAACTTCTATATTCGGTAGTAAGATCAGCCTGCCATTGTCTCTCAAAGAAATTAACCGAATCTCTAAGTTTACTCCATTCTGCAATAACTTCTTCAGGAACATCTGCTAAATTCAAATCTTCCACTGCGGACAAGGCTTCTTTAAGAACTTGATTTTTTCCTTGGTCTAATTGTCTCAAAATGAAGTCTAAATCAGCTTTGGGAGAGGCTTCCTCTATTTGCAATAAAGTTTCCGATACCTTAGGAATATATTTTCGAAGGGCAATTTTGTCCTCAAGGGAGAGTTTCGATTCCTGAAGTTTTAAGATAATTTCATTGGCAATAAGTATATTTTCCTTCGCTGAGGATAAATATTCTTCATTTGGAATCCATTCATATTGTTTCAAGAAGGTTTTACTGATTAAAGTATAAGCATCTGCTAAGGTGAGAGCGTCATTGGACTGTACGACTGACAATATATCCTTCCCTTCTAATATTTTGATGCATTTTCTCAATTCTTTTCGCCCTTGCTCGTATTTTTTTTCGGCAATGAATATTTTTCCCTGAAAATAATGAAAATAGCAAATGTTCCAATGATCCTTTCCATTAGCTTGGATAGATAATTCTCGATAGTTGAGATTTAACTCCTTAGCCTCCTTCCATTTTCCTGAGTCCATAAGGATGCGAATATAATAGGATAGACCTACTACTTGGTAAGGGAGGTGGGCTTGCTCATCGGATTCGAAAATAGCTAGTCCCTGTTTGAGAAGTTTTTCTGCATCCTCCAATTTACCAATATCATATAATTCAATGGCAAAGTTGACATAAACAATAGCTATGTCTGAAGGCTCAAAATCCTCCGATATGTGTATGTTTGTTAGAATTCTCTCCATTTCCCTAACACCTTCATTTACTTTACCACTTCGGATTAGCAATCGGGCTATTTGACTTTTTATATCTAATGAAAGCCAAGAACCGGAAGATTCATATTTTGTATTCACAGAATATGCTTTCTCGTAGAACAACTTAGCGTTTAAATAATCGCCCAGTCGCTTGTAGGCATCCGCCAAATTTAAATAAACAGATACACCGTCTTGGCTCTCTTCTAAACCATTCTGCTTGTAGATCTGTAATGCCTTTTCATAAAGATTTTTCGACTTTCGAGAATTCCCCATTTGACTAATTATACCGGCATAATCCATATAACTTTTTGCCATTTCTATATCCAAAGAATCAAAAACTTTCTGCCTTATTTCAAAAGATGTTTCAAAATGAGGGATAGCATTGAGCCACTCACCTTTATAATAGTAAGCCTTACCAATATTTTCCAACAGTGAAGCACTAAACTTTAAGGATAAGGTGTCACTCTTCTCGCGAATAACTTCATTTGCCGCCTTAAAATAATAAATACTGGAATCTAAATTTCTTGTCGGATAAACAGTGAAATGAAGACCCTGCAAATTCAGGATTTTAGCTTTCAAAAGGGGCGGAATTTGAAGTGCTCGGGATGGTTTATAAATCAAAAATGAATCTTGGCGCGACAGTGGATAGGCATTTCCACTTCCTTGCGCCATCAAAGCTTTGAGGTATGCCAAATTTAATTTCTCTATATCATCCAAATGAGAAATCTCCCGGTCATGACGCTCGATTTCTTTAAACCGGAGAATACTTTCTTCAAATTTCCCGGCTGCAATTAATACCTCGATTTCCGAGAATTTTTTCTCAACAATTTTCGCAGATTCCTCCTGAGTGAAAACCGGTTGAACAGCTAAAACTGTTAGAATCAATAATATACACAGCGAGAAGTGATTCATAAATGACTTTAATCTATTACTAAAACTAAAGTACTTATTTTTTAACTACTATATTGAATTTGACTTTCTTAATATACTAAAATCTGTACTAACGAGGCATCATGTTTTAGACAGAAATCCTAATTTACTATCTAATAAATAGACAGATAGCTGTAGAATTGTATTTAGAAATATTGTTTTTATAAATTACTCAATCCCCCCATATCCCATTCATATCTGTAAGCACCACCGGCTTACCCTTCGTCACAATTATAGTGTGTTCATGCTGTGCAACAAATCCACCTCGATTTCCTACCAAAGTCCAGCCGTCACTTGTTGTATTCGCATACTTCGATTTGGTAGAAATAAATGTCTCTACTGCCACGACTGAATTTTCCTTAAATCTCTCCCGATTGAATCTATCTCTGTAATTTAAAATATTAGCCGGCTCTTCATGTAGTTTTCTGCCAATGCCATGCCCTGCTAAATTCTTAATGATGGTAAAGCCACCACGCTTAGCCTCCTCTTCTATTAATCCTCCAATGTCTGAAATTTTTATTCCACAACTTATTTCTGCTAAAGCTTTTCGCAATATATTCCGAGAAGCTTCAACTAATTTTCCATGAAAATGTATGTCCTCTCCAAGAACAAAAGAGCCGCCATTATCCCCCCAATAGCCATTCAACTCGGCAGAAACATCAATGTTGACTAAATCACCCTCTTTTAATATTTTCGCCGAAGTCGGAATTCCATGCGCCACCTCATTATTAACACTGATACATGTCCATCCGGGAAAACCATAAGTCTCTGCAGGTGCTGACTTCGCTCCATAATGTTTTAATAATTTTCCTCCAAATTCATCTATTTCCTTAGTCGACATTCCCGGTGCAGCATATTCACGCATTTGCCGCAGTGTATGAGCCACAGCCTCACTCACCTTTCTCATTCCTTCTAAATCTCTTTCTGAACTGATTGACATATATTTATTATTTATACCTTTGAAAATTGTATGAAATAAAAACGGAACAGCACTTCAATTAGTACTGTTCCGCTAAAATTTAAAAAAAAACCACTATCCAAAATCTTAAAACTACTACTTACCTTATTTGTGTCCACTCTAAGGTGGGAAAAGTGACCGGTCCTTTAATTTGTTGAAAAAAGAACCGGTCGAGATCATGAGATTAGCCTCTGCCAAAATTTCACCTTATCATACTTGTTCTTTTCAAAACTGACAAAATTACTTTCTCGACAAATAACAGTTTATTATATACATAATCCTTGCCAAACTTGATTTTCACGCCCTTTTTTGAAAATATTTTATTATATTTTATATATAAAATATGTATATATCTTTATTATAATTATTTATACATATTTTAATATTTAATTAAAAATTTAATTTGGAGCTCGTTTTTCAATTTTTTCAGAAAATCACATTTCCTTGGCACGTATTTTGACCTAGCATAACTAAAAATATATATTATGCAAAAAGGACAAATATCAGTTCAAACGGAAAATATTTTTCCTATCATCAAAAAGTTTCTATACTCAGATCAGGATATCTTTCTGAGAGAATTAGTTTCCAACGCTGTAGATGCTACGAGCAAATTAAAAACCCTTCAAAGAAAAAATGAATTCAAAGGCGAATTGGGTTCTATTAACATTGAAATCATCGCAGATAAAGAAGCCAAAACTTTGACCATAAAGGACAGAGGGATTGGAATGACCGAGGAAGAAGTTGTCAAATATTTGAACCAAGTGGCATTCTCAAGTGCTTCTGAATTTCTTGAAAAATATAAAGATGACAGTCAAATAATTGGACATTTCGGGCTAGGTTTCTATTCAGCCTTTATGGTCGCTGAAAAAGTTGAAGTAAAAACTCTTTCCTACAAAGAAGGTGCGCAGGCTGTGCAATGGACATGTGTCGGAGATACCGAATATAGCATCGAAAATATTGATAAGAGCGAGCGAGGCACAGAGATCGTGCTTCATATAATGGAAGATTCCGTAGAATTTTTAGACAATCATACGATTGAAGGTCTTTTAGATAAATATTGCAAATTCTTACCCATACCTATCGTTTTTGGCGAAGAAGAGCACAAAGAAGATGTGGATGGCGAAGAAAAAGTGACTAAAACACCGAGAATCATCAATAATACTGATCCTATTTGGAAGAAGCAGCCCAGTGAGATCGATGAAGAAGGCTACAAGAAATTCTATCAAGAGCTTTATCCATACAGCACGCCTCCCTTATTTTGGATACATTTGAATATTGATTACCCATTCAGATTGACAGGCATTCTATATTTCCCAAAAATCCAGAACAGTCTTGAAATACAAAAGAATAAAATTCAACTCTATTCTAATCAGGTTTTCGTGACGGATAATGTGAAGGAGATCGTTCCTGAATTTTTGACCCTGTTACATGGAGTGATTGATTCACCGGACATTCCTTTGAATGTATCCCGATCTTATTTGCAATCAGATTCGAATGTTAAGAAAATCACTAATTACATTACTAAGAAAGTGGCTGAGAAGCTGAGCGAATTATTCAAGAACGATCGCAAAGCCTTCGAAGAGAAGTGGGATGATATCGGAACATTTGTGAAATATGGAATGCTTACAAACGAAAAATTTGAAGAGAAAGCCAAGGATTTTACCGTTCTTAAAACTACAGATGCGGAATACTTGACTGTCAATGAATATAAAGAAAAAGTTGGAATTCATCAGACTGATAAAAATAATAAGGTAATATACATTTACACCAATGTGAATGAAAATCACTCTCACCTTGTTGAGGCAGCGAAGGAAAAAAACTATACAGTTTTGATGTTCGATCAAATGTTGGACGGACACTTTATGCAGCAGTTGGAACATAAGAATTCAGATGTGTCATTTGTTAGAATTGATTCCAACACTTTGGATCAATTGGTAGAAAAAGACGAGAAAATAGAGTCCGTTCTTTCAGAAAAGGAACAGGAGAAAATCAAAACTATTTTTGAATCCTCGAATCCTGATAAAGCGGGAGCCATAGTATTGAAAGCACTATCTCCAACTGAAGAGCCTGTGGTCATTACTAAGCCTGAATTTATGCGAAGAATGAAGGAAATGCAGGCTATGCAGGGAATGGATTTTTCACATTTCCCGGATACTTACGAAGTCGTTATCAATACCAACCATCCACTTATTACGAAAACACTTTTAGAGAACAAGGAGGAAGCTGAGCAGAAGGAACTAGCTGTGTATTTGAGTCAATTGGCCAAATTGAACCAACAGATGTTGAAAGGCAAGGAACTGAATGATTTTATTAAGAAAAGTCTTCAAAGACTTTCTTAATCAGTAGTGAAAAATATAGAATTTAGTTTTAAAGCCGGAAGTTAGACTTCCGGCTTTTTTATTTTATCTTATCGTTTTAACCTCCTACAACCTCCTCAATAAGCTAATCGCCTTCATCCTCAAATCCTTATTCTCCGAATTCCTTAAATATTGCAAAGCCCCCCTTGCAGCCTCAGGATCTCCCATTTCAAGATGGAGTCTAGCTAAGTGCCAATGAGCCTCTTCTATGAAAACATGATCTTTTTCCACACTTCTTGGAAGATACAGCTCTGCTTTTTCTAACTCACCAGCATTAAGAAAGGACAATCCCGCAAAAAAGATAAGAGCAGAATTTGAATTTTCCGATGCCAATGCACTCTCGAATAATCCCCCACTCTGAAGATAATCGCCCTGTTCGAAAGCCTCCATTGCCAAGTCTATTTGGTCCACATCATTTGCTTCAACAATGTCACTTTCATTCGCAACGCCCCTCACCCGAATCACCAATTCCTCCCCCTGACCGAAAATTTTATCTACATCAATTCCCTGAAAGTAAGTTGAGAAAATCCAAGTTCCGGCCATAATTATTATTAGAAGACTTGCAGCTACCCTGATGCCCCATTTCCATCCTTTTAGTCGAGATTTTAAACCCGCACCTTTTCGATTCATCTGATTTGTTGCAGTTTCATTTTTCGACTCCGGAAAGAATTCCAAAGAGCTTTCAGCTGCTATTTGAAGTGGTTGGTTTTCCCCCTTACTTAAATCTCGATATGTTAATCCATTTTTTGATTTAACATCCCTTGCTTTTTCAACCTGATCAAATATTTCCATCAATGAAGGATTAATCTCAATATTATCAGCACTCAATTTTTTTTGATATGACAAAATATCCGTTTCCTTCAAAAATTTGTAACCTTCCAAGGCATTCTCACAAAGCTCACAGTCTAGTAAATGAGACTCTAGCTGATGCAATTCATCACGAGAGAATTTAGCCGGATCATCAAGATAATTTCGGATTTCTGTTCGGCTTAGACAATTTCTATGTGTTGGTCGGACTATCACTTTTAATATTTATTTATTATAAGACGAAAAATCACCTCAAATTCCATAAATGATATTATTTATTATTCCAAAAAACTATTTAATTCGTTAAAAAGTAAACGTTTTCCGTTTTGCAAATAACTTTTTACTATTTTGAGTTCAAGATTTAATTCTTCTGCAATTTCACTGTAAGACATTTTTTCAAAATAGAATAATTTGACACATTTTGCCTGTAATTCAGGAATCCTTTCTAATGCATCCATCATTTCCATTTCGAGTTTTTCTTCCAGTTCAAAGTTATCTTCCAAATAAAAATCCGGGTCAACTGTAGGGTCATTAACTTGCATGATTCCTGTTTTTACAAATCTTTTGGTGTATTTTTTCCTTCTGTAATAACTTATACAAGTGTTTCGAGAAATAGTTAAAATCCAATTAGATAAAGATACAATTTTGTGATCATAAATTTTCTCTATAATTATCACCCAAGTACGTCCGGCTGCATCCTCTGCGGCATGAAAATCCTTCAGCATTGCCAGAGCGACACCGAAAACTGCCGCTTCAAATCTTTTGTAAAGTATGGGCAAATAATTTGAATTGCGGGAAATTTGAATTTCCTCCAACAAGTCAGCATCGCTGATATCAATTAAATGCTTTTTACTGTCAGTACTCATAATTCACTAAGTAATATTAGCCACCCTCCATAAATATGACGGGGTATAGGACTTTTATTTGAGTACAAATTATATATTAATACAATATGAAAAGGGCATTTACGGACAAAGCCAGTTTTGGAATGGATAAAACAGCGATTTTAACGGATAAAAATAATGGAGGTACGGTGAAGAGAGAAAAAAATATTTTGGGCGTGCCCTTCCCAGACCTAAAGCGATTATTAAAATGGAGGTAAATGTGTGGGTCTGTTCAGGTCGCTCCTCTACGGAGTTCCGTCCCCTACTTCGCTAGCGCTAC
>CALCSX010000202.1 GCA_937894165.1 uncultured Saprospiraceae bacterium
TCTGTCACCTCTCGCCCTGACAAGGTAATAGGAATGCATTTTATGAATCCGGTTCCGGTTATGAAACTAGTTGAAGTTATAAGAGGCTTTTCAACAAGTGACGATACTACGGATTGGATAATGAAATTATCAAGTGAATTGGGCAAATCTCCTGTAGAAGTAAATGATTATCCAGGTTTTATTGCCAATAGAATTTTAATGCCTATGATCAATGAAGCCATATATTCTCTTTATGAAGGTGTTGCAGGAGTGGAGGAAATTGATACTGTAATGATGTTGGGAATGGCGCATCCTATGGGTCCATTGCATTTAGCAGATTTTATTGGTCTGGATGTATGTCAATCTATCCTAAATGTACTATATAATGGGTTCGGTAACCCTAAATATGCTCCATGCCCATTATTAGTAAATATGGTAACGGCAGGTAATCTGGGAGTGAAAAGCGGGGAGGGCTTCTATAACTATTCCTTAGGGTTAAAAGATAAGACAGTTTCTAAAAATTTCACAAAAAGATAAAAAATAGGAATCGCATTGATTTTTTGAAAGATATAAATTAAATTTTTATCGAAAAAAATCTTATTTTGGAATTTTATAGCGCATGTATTACCAATTTTTCACGCTTTTTTAAAAAAATAAATGTCCAATACATCTTCGGAGGAAAAGCAAGTTCAAAAACCACCATCTAGGGATACTAAAGGTATTTTTGAAGAAATATATACTTTTTTTAGTGATCGTTTAAGTTTACGAGAGGACCAGGAAAGCGAGTATAAAACGATTGAGACTATATCGAGAGCTATTGTTTTCAAAGGAACGAACCTTTGGATTATGATATTTGCTATTTTGATAGCATCTATGGGTCTGAATGTAAATTCTGCAGCGGTAATAATTGGAGCGATGTTAATTTCTCCACTAATGGGACCTATAATGGGAGCGGGTCTTTCAGTAGGAATTAATGATTTTGAATTATTTCAGAAATCTATTAAGAACCTTGCTATTATGACCTTCGTGGGGATTCTGGTCAGTGCTTGTTATTTCTGGATATCTCCCATTCAGGATGCTAAATCGGAGTTGCTGGCAAGAACATATCCTACCATTTACGATGTATTTATCGCTGTTTTCGGGGGCTTTGCAGGGATCGTTGCCGGCTCTCGGATTGAGAAAGGAAATGCTATTCCGGGTGTTGCCATTGCTACGGCCTTAATGCCTCCTTTATGTACTGTTGGTTATGGGTTGGCGATAATGGAACCATATTATTTCTTTGGAGCATTGTACTTGTATTTTATCAATTGTACTTTTATATGTTTATCGACTCTATTCTTTGTCAGGTATATGAAGTTTCCAAAGAAGCATTTTCTGGATCCTAATATTGAGAAAAGGACTAAACGGTATATTTGGTTAATAATCATCTTAATGGCCGGGCCGAGTATTTATTTGGCTTATAATCTTGTCAACCAGACTCGTTTCGATACGAATGTTACCCGATTCGTTACTGAAATTATAGAGGGCGGAGGATATTCAGTATTAAATATGGATACAGAGCTCAGTAGGGACAGCTCGATAGTTGAGTTGACAGTTTACGGGAAAAGGATAGAACCATTGGAATTTCAAGCAATTAAAAGTAAACTACCTGAGTATTCCCTCAGTAATGTAAAATTATTTATCAATCAGGGGTTCGATACTACCTCATTTAACACCAATTATTTTAACGAAGAACTTAAATCTGATATATTAAGCGATCTGTATGACAAGAATATGGCAGTAATTGAAAATAAGGATGCTCAAATCAGATTCCTCGAAAACCAGATTGTAAAAGCTCAGGGCAAGTCTATACCCATTACAAATATCAGTCAGGAAATTAAAATTAATTATCCCAATGTGAAGAATGTCTCAGCCG
>CALCSX010000203.1 GCA_937894165.1 uncultured Saprospiraceae bacterium
CGAAGTTTAACGACTTCTTTGGGATTATGAAACGCTCTATGATTTCATTTGGTTCCTCCGTGTCTTCGATGTCTATTTCGTTGTCGTCGTCTTTGTCTTCGAAGACTACCATAATGTTGCCGAGATGGTCTTTAATGTGAAACTGCACACGAGGCACTGCTAGCGTGTCTTCTCCGCCCGGCATCAGAACACGACCATCTCCAAAGTTGAAGGAGTGAACAGCACCTCCGTCCGCCAACTCGAAGCCTTGGACGAGATACCTCGTCTTAGTTTCTGTGGTGGTGACTTCATCCTCAGTCACTTCTGTGTCAGTCATTATCTTGAACTTCTCACCGTTGATGGTATACCATATTCTTTCTTCACCGGTGGAAGTGGAGATGACCTTCGGAAGGTTGATGGGGTTGTAGGAAAGGGCAGAGCCCATCATGCTCAGCGCATTCCCCTTGCCATCGTAACCTAGACTGTAATTCCCATATTTCACGCCTCTATCTAGCAGAATTCCTTCTCCAACCATGTTCAACTGACTGGAATTAGCTCCATAGGTATAGGACAGATCATCAACATCATCGTATAACATCTCTTCAGTGATGGCGTCCTTCTCCAAGAAGCCTCTTCGTTTGAGGGAAGTGATATTTCCCGCCGCGTCGTATTTGTATAAGGAGTTATAGTTATTCTCCTGCGTTTCTGATTCAAAGATCATAAAGTTCTTCACTGAATTGAGCCTGTGATCTGCATCGTAGCGATATTGGTTGCGTATAATCCCGAGGTTACAGCCATTACCCATGTCTATCTGACGGATGTCCAGACCGTTGTATACTATTGTCTCAAAGAAGAGGTCGTCGCCTTCTTCTTCAGGATTGGGATCGGGATCTTGAGGGTCCGGATCAGGATCGATTGGATCTTCTGCCGGACAGCAGTTAAGTCGAGTCAAAGTATGAGAACAATGGATGGATCCCGGATATAATACGCTCAATAAGGTGATGGACTCAAAGTCTGTATCGAATATTTTGAGCAGATATTTCTTAGCTCCGTTTGGATCTAATACTACAGATCCACCGGGACCTGCGGTAGGAACATAATCTATCTCCAATACAACATTACCTTCGAAGTTTAGAGAGTGAATAAAACTTTCCAATTGTGCATCGAAATCCGGGGAAGTCATATTGATGGAATTGGGTAAAATGTACTCCACACCATCTATCTCGATTCTATCTATTTCATAACATGGGAAGGTTTGTGGACTTCCATCTACGGTTAGGTAATTCTGTGTCTGAAATTGTATCTCGAAAAAGCAGATCTCCTTGTCATAATGCTCAGGCACTTCACATTCCGTAGTGAATGGACTATTGATGGTAATTAATCTTCCTATGGCATCATAGCCGTAATCCACTGTCTGAAGGGGAGCGGAAATACCAAAAAGATCCTTAGAACTCACTCTGTCCTCTGAGTCGTATTTAACAGTGGTAAGTTTTCTATTAAAGGTTCCAGTCGAGAAAGTAAAATCAACCGGACGATTGATGACATCAAAGCTATTACTGATGGTATATGTCGTCCCATTAATTTCCTTGTTTAAATCTCTAAGAATACTTCCGGCAGTGTAAGTATTAGTATTTTTCACAACTATTCCTTCCGGGTAGGTAATGTTTTCTACTTCAACTCTTCCGAAATTATCGTAATCAAAAGAGCTGATTTTTTCAAGCGTATTATCAACAGGTCCGAAAAGGGTTTCAGTGATTCCATCTATTCTGTTGGTACCGGGATCATAGGTGATGGCATTCACTACTTCCGATGCCGAATACAAAGCCGCAGGATTCGTCACGAAATCAAGAGTGCCGTCCATGACAGGAGACAATCCTGCATCTGTCCAATAAGTATTGATTTCTCTAAAATAATCATCGCGCTCTTTTGAAAAATAATTACCGTTGCCATCATGGGTCATTAATGGCATTCTGTACTCATCGTAGAAATATTCCTCCGGAGCGGAATTAGGTGCCTTCTTTTGAGATAATAAACCTAGATTATTGTATGTATATAAATATTCTTCGGTAATGGGGTTGATTATCTTCATTATCCTTCCCTGATTGTCATATTGGAATTTTGTCACACCTCCCTCTCCTGAAATAGACCCCACCTTCCTCGATAAACCGTCCATGATATCAACATATTTATGTCCGTTAGGGTCAATGACTTCAATAGCCTGTTCAGCTCCGTCTATTTGTGAATATCCGGAACCTCCCACATACTTGTATTTTGTGAGATTACCCTCAGAATCCACCGTCTCTGCCAGCCTTTCAATAGGGCTAAACTGAAAAGTGTTCTCTACGGTTCCTCTACCCATCACAGATTGAGTCTTCAATCTGAACATATTGTCATATTCATTCTCTTCGAAGGTGGCAGCTAATATAGTAGTTCTTCCGGTTTTTAACGTTTGACCTAATCCATTATACTCTATTCGGGTACGTTGAGTTCCGCCGCCACCGGGGAAGTTAGTCAATATTCGCTTAGTTGTCGGATTGAAAGTATATTGAAAATTATCTTCTTGTAAACCATTTTGCAATATGGCTTTTTTAACTCTTCCGAAACCATCGTATTCGTAGGTGTTAACGATCCCGTCAATGGAAGTTTGGGTAACTAATTGATTGAAATCATTATAAGCATAAGTTTCCACCATACTTTGAGTACCTTCTAATTTCTTTTCGAGTAATAAGTCATCTACATTTGACCATGTCAATTTAATGAAGCCCTTCTTAATAGTTTCCTCTAAATGTTCATTATCTATTGGCGTTAGTTTAATACTTTGGGGATTACCTCTTTCATTCCAATGCCAAAAAGTTATTAGAGGCACGAAATGTTCTCCGGCAAGTTGAAATTTCGTTTTTAACCGTAGCGCCCCAACTTGATCTGCCGTTGTAAAAAAGGTATGTCTTGTAATATTTCCGCTAACTAAGGTTCCATTTAAATTCTCATCTGTCCTTACAGGAAAATTATAATACATATTCTTATAGACATTCATCATATTAGCCTCATCAAACTTTGCATCATTTAAATTAAAGGATTGATCAAAAGGATAATAATAAATTGATGAGCTAGTATTATTTGTCCCAAATGTTTTATCTGTTTTTGTTAAAAATTGTGTTTTTGGTCGATACAAATTAGATATTGAGTAAAAGTCTGTATGAATTGAAGCTTTCAATTCTTTAAATGTATTATTTGACGAGCTTTGAATAAAAGATGCATCATCAAAATACTCTCTACTCGTTGAAGAAACCATCAAATATTGTTCAGATGTATATTTTAGTTTGGAATATATTTGATGTTTATAAATATCCCTCTGTAAAAAATCTGAAACAGGTATTATAAAAATTTGAATCATTTTCAAGATAACATTAACCAGTTCATTATTGTAAAAATTTAATTTAGACACAACTTCTCGCAAATCGTGCATATAATTATAAGGCGCGGGTTGATTGCGTTGAAAATAAGCTCGTTTTAAAGAAACTATTTCAGGTGAAAAATTCCCCCCACAATCTTCAGGGTCATCGTCATATAATACGTGATCAAAAGGAGGTATGCTCGCTGTCGAATTAGGATCATCAAGATCTGGAATTAGATTTGAATTATTTCTTCCAAATATTATTGTGTCTTGGGTGTCAGTCCTACAATAATATGCAGGAAAGGCTGTATAATTATTTATACTACTACTTACAATAGCACCATTTTCATCATAGGATCTATTCTCCTTAACATTGCCTAGTCTCCAATCTTTTACAAAAGCCGGAGCAAATGGTTCGTAATCAGGTAAACTAATTAAATTGTCACGCGTATTAAAAATATAAAAAGGCTGAAGTCGCCATCTAATTCCTTCAATGTTAAATCTTATGGGTTCATTTCCTGAATCTAAGGGAGTGGAAAATATGGTATTAGTTCTTCCATTTCCTTCAATTAATTCTGTAACTTTTCCATATCCGACATAATTACTCTTATTCATTTGAAGTTCATTGTATGGGGTACTTGCAAGTAAAACATAAGTTTCCTCTTCAAACATGGTTTTGTTTAGACTATTCTGATAATTAATTACCGGAATGGATATCTGAGTCGGCACTTCATATTTGTATTCTAATTTTTTACTCGAGCCAATCCCGGGATTTACAATCAATTCTTTAACTCTCAATCCTCCTCCTGTCGTTAGATTACCTGAATTATCTTTTATGTCATTCAGATCATATTTAAATTGATAACTTAAACCAGATTTATAGGTGATACTCTGAAGTGCTCCGATTTGAGCAAATTGAATATCAGAATTCAAATCTTTTATAGGTAAAAAGTTATTATCACTAGTTCTTAATCCAATATGTAGGTGTGCATTATTGTTAAAATCCTGCACTACAAAATTATCTTCATAATCTAAATACTTGAATTGTGGTAAAGGTCCATTGCCCATTTTACCGTTAAATGAACCCCATAAATCTTGAGCATAAGAAAACTTCTTGGGTATGGAGCATAGATCATTAAAGTATTCCAATTCAACTAAAAATTCATCGTCATCTTGTGTGTTTTGACTTATTTCCCTAATGGATTTCAAAAACACTCTTTTGTATTCGGATTTTCTCAATTCAGATTCCAATTCAATATTTAACATTCCATGATAGCTTTTTACCTGCAACAAGGAGGAACGTTCATTGAATTCAGTTAAATGTTCTCTATTTTTATATGCAGATTCAAAATTAATAAAAAAACTGATAGGAATAGCTAATCGTGGGGATCCAAGTATGATTGCAATATGGTTTAAATATGTGATTAATAATCTTTTTTCTAATACGTCATGTAAAATAAATTTATTTTCACCCGGAACACTTACATTTATAGTAGAAACTTTCGAGCCTTCGCAGGTAATTTCCTCAAATTCGTATTCACAATTTTGGGTTTCCTCATAGTCGAATTCCCATTTTTTATAAAAAGAACTACTATTCCCTTGCTTTAATTCAATTGTTGATAGTAATTTGTCATTGTATATTTCAGGATTATCTTCATTATAGGTAAAATCCATACTCGTTGTAATTCCTGTTCCTGATATAGATTTCAACCTTGATCTGGTAAAGAAATTTTGTGAAATGCTGTATGTAAGGGAATTTGAGCCATCTTGATATATTGAATTGTTTTTATCTAATCCACTCTTTAAAGCTGATTTGGCTCTTGTTTCAAAAGGAGTAATACTTCCCAATTTAAAATTGGGAAATTGTAAGAAAAAATTCTGACCTGAATAGTGTGTGAGTTCTCCTGTTTGCTCATAATTCAAATCTACTGATAAGCCAGAAGGTCTTGATTCAACCTTCACTAAATGCCATTTTGAGATATGTTTAATCCCCTGCATTATCATATGATCATTCTCATAGGACTTTTTATAATTTTTATATCTTGGTAAGCAACCCATTAAAGTAGGATGATAGTAATCCGCTTCGTCTAAATCTGCTTCATGAAAATATTTATTTGTCAACGGGTTGCCATCTTCGGGGTAATAAGCAAATATATTAGGAAGTGAATATTGAGCAGTTCTAGATTCGTCCACTGCACCATAGCCAAAATAGTAAGTCATCCCATCCGGCATTAAAACCTTAAAACTAGTGATTTTTCCTTGAGACATTTGTTTTTCAATTATTAAATCGCCATGAGGGAAAGTAAAAATATCTCCATTCTGATCAAACATAAATTTACCTGAATATCCTGGTAGATTAATGAAAAACTCATCAGGTTCCGTATCAATTTTTTGTGTTTTAAGGATCGGTTCTCGAAAGAGATTTAATACACCTTGAACAAGATTAACAAATAAGGAAAATTCTGGATGTAGAAATACAAAATCATTAAAATCTTTACTTTTGTTTGCTTTATTAAGATATTGGGATTTCTCCTGAACTGATGTAGAACTACTAAAAAAAGCATCTAATTCGATCTCATCTACTCCAAATCCTGACATTACTATAGGATCGTTTAGCGATAAATAACCGGCAATCTCTTCTTCAAGGTTAACTCTACCCGGAGAAACAACCGAATTTACCTTTGCCACAAAAGAAAAAGTTAAATATACAGTAACAAAAGGTACTGGTAGTAAAATGGAAAAGGTAACCATAATTTCGTTTGGACGATGATATGTCCAAAAAAACATTTTAGCAGGTGCCCCAAATACTAAACCTAAACCACCGATAGTGAGACATGGTTTTATACTTTGAACAGGCGCCATTCCTGTCCCATAATTTGTTCCCACAAAATCATCAGGTGTTCCATTCACTTTCCTATTGATCGAAGCTCCATTCGACAAAGACCAATTCTGTCCTATAGATCCTCCAAAATTATCAACTTTTAATCCACTTCCATCATAAGAAAGCGATATAGGAATAGATATATCTTTATTTGTAAAATTTGCAATTTGTATACTGGCCTCCGCTAACCCATTATATTGATTAACACTTCCGCTTATTTGGTTAGATTCGAAAAAATTAGTGTTTAAAGGGTTTGGCGAATCTATAGCACCAGAAAGTATGTCACTCGCAAAAATATCAGTTTCTGGGTCCTGATCATTCCCTCCAAATGTCATATTGGGAGTGCCTCTGGTTCCTGTTTGTGGACAATCAGGTTTGTTTTGATTAGAGATTTGAAAATAATTCCTAACAAGGGCATCGATTGAAGTTTCTTCATCTTGAAGATAATCTAATACAGTTTGCTCTTCTTCTGATATCTCTGGTCCAAATAGACCTGTTAATTCAAATACTAAATTAGGAATTAAACAATCGAGATTAACACATCCAAAAAAATCCTCCAGATCAACACTTTGATCGATTACATTTACTAATCCCACCATAACATCAGAACTTAATTCGACTCCATCTCCTTCCATTTCCTCATTTAGTTCATTAGTATGAAATATTATAGAACCCTTATCTACTGTTCCGTTAAAAAATGTATGATTGCTCGGTAAAATTCCACCTCCTGTTGTAATATCTTCAATTGAAGTAAATTCTGGAAATTCGCAGTCAACACAGTTCGGACAATTTAAATCAAATCCATATGTAGCAATTGGAATTATTTCAGTGGAATTTCCATTTCTATTTATTTCTAAACCTGGATATTCCACATCACATTCAGGATCTTCGGAACAAAAGATGTCCATACTCAAATCATTAAAATGAATTTGATTATTACAGTCTTCGGATTGCGCAACTAATAAATTGCTTAGAAAAAGAGCTATGAAAAAGGTAAAATAGGTAGTAAACTGCTTCATAAGAATTACTTTTTGTAAAACATATTAACAAAAATATAAATATATAACAAATTAACAAATTATTTGAGAAATTTATAACACAACTAATTTCTTAATGTAGGTAGTATTGTCAGGGAACTTTATTTTCACTATATATACTCCTGGCACGAAATAGTCAATAAATACTCGCTTAGTATCAAAGCCTTCGATGCCTTCCCACTTATCTCTCAGTAATGAATATCCACCTGTTGTAATAATATCCATTTCGAAGGTCCCTGTTTGTCTACTCTCAAGTTCTAGGGTTATAGACTGAACATTGGTAGGATTAGGATAGAGGAAAAAATCGTTTCGTTTCTCAATAGAAGATTCTTCGACAGCACTTAATAGCGGTGTAGTCGTAGTCTCCGGACATTCGCACTTCCTTAAGAAGTCCATATATAAATTTTTATATATATCAAAAGTAGGACTGTTATAATCAGGAACTCTTGAAAGCAAGTAATTCCCTCCCGCACTATTGTAGACTGTGAATCCATAATAGTATTTTATCATTTCTATTAAAAATCCATTCTCATCTCGGGTCTCAAAGTAATCCACCGGATCCACCGGTTCTCTACTTGCATAATAAACAGTTGTATTGGGATTGTCTATCTCAACTACAAAATCAATTTCTTCATTTCCAATAGTGGGAGGGGGTAATTGATTTAAAATAGTGGTATCAGGTAATGAAACTACTAGCTCGAATAATGAAGTGTCATTAATATTATAAAATTTTTCAAACTCAGACTGACGATATAGATTGGGCGTGTTTCTACTTGTATCAATAGGTTCTGAAATCAAGTTAATAACAGTTCCTTGTTTTATCCTAGTGAATTCAGGAACATTTTTAAATGTTAATGTACGTTTGACGGGAACTAGGCTCCTGTAATTAGGATTTCCTACACCAAATTGCCATATTCTTAACCTCTTATTTCTAATATCAATTAATGTTTTGCACAATTTTGGATCTATAACAGTAAGAAGTGAAATGTAATTTAAATCAAATTGAGTTTGATTTCCTCTTCTTGTAAAAGTCGCATTATTTAATTTTACAGGAGGTAAACTTTGAAGTGTAGGGGGAACAGAATAATAAGCCGGGCACAATCTTGCCGGTGTTATTATTTGTTGACTAATATTACAACAATTATTATTTAATTGCACATTCACATTAAAAGTCCGTTGGGTATATGCAAAATAAGTTATAGAATTTGAAGAAATTCCCGGCATTCCTTGCCATTGTATTCTGTAAGAATTGGGGTTTAAAAGTATCCCATTTTTCTTCACTTTTATAATTAATTCATTATAACAGCAGCCATCTAATTGTTTTATTTCATATTCAATTGTACAAGCATTGGGTAAATGTAAAATCTCATACGGATAAATTTCAAGACATCCGTCTAATTTTACTATGATAAGATTGTAGATACCAGGATCTAATTTAATCCTGTCTCCAGGCAAACCTGTGTCTTCCCAATAATAGCTTGTATGTAGAGGTAAATTATACTCTAAAACCTCTATTCTTCCATTTCCGGTTCCTGTGGAGGTAGTTGCGCTACATATATGTCCAATTCTTACAAAATTATTGGGATCATCGAAATTGACAGAACTTTGTCCATAGCTGAATTGAAATAAAAAGAGTGAAATAAAAAAGAAAACTGGTGTGAATTTTAATTTCATAGCAAGTACCTTTTAAAACCAAAAACTGTAACAAAACGTTTGTTTCAAAAACCGTGCCAGAATTGTGTTATATATATTAATTCTAAGTTATATATAACAATGATAAGGAATTTCAGTAATTTTTTAGAATACTTTTTAGAATTTTAGATTCTCATCTCTCCTCGACCCACTCCCTCCCGCGTGAGGGATAGAAGCGGCATACTTTTAGAGTAGCGAAGCGGAATAAAAGATAGAGCGGATAGCCCGACCCGAAGGGACACACCCTAATATTTTCCCACA
>CALCSX010000204.1 GCA_937894165.1 uncultured Saprospiraceae bacterium
TATCTCTAATGGATGGATCAACGCATTTGATTCAAAACTCAGATTTTAGAAGAAACTATATCGGTGTATTTGTTCCTCCTGCTCAACCTCTACCTGTAGTCATCAATCAGGCCGCAGTGTTTTCAGGAAATGATTTTACTTGCGACATAGGATCTAGCTGTATTTTTAAATTGGACTTTATACCCGGCACGGGCTATGTTCAGTATGCTAAACCATATACAGGCTTAGAAATTAATGATGGAACTTTTGTAGTAGGAACCTCAAGCGGCTCAGTACCAATTAATACATTTAGTTTAATGGAAAATGGTATTATAGGTGCAGGAGCAAATTTAGCAATTTATGATGTTGAGATGGAAGAAATAGATGAAATGCCCCAAGCTGTTAATACCAGCCCAATAAAAGGTTTTGGAATTCATGCCAAAGCGACAATATTACGAGTAGAAAGAAGTGAATTCGAGGATGTTACAACCGGAATTGGATTACTAAGCTCAATAGGAAGTAACTTCATTGGTTCTAATGACTTTATAGATAATTATGTGGGTGTATCTGCATTGCAAAGTACTATAACAATAAATAAAAACATATTTAGTATTTATGAAGCTAGGGGGGTAAATTTAGATGTTGTGACGGGACTTGTTACAGAGAATACTTTTAATGCGACTTCCATATATACGGTTGTACCATCTACAGCAGTAGCTTGGTCAAACACTCCTGGTTATGCACCGGGTACATTTGCTGGTCGAGTTGAGGACAACCAATTTTCATTAGGAATATATGGCATGGGAGTGCAATTAACTAATTGTAGTAATTTTAGAGTTCAAGATAATAGTATAAATTATGCAGCAGGATACACACCTTCCCCTTCTTCAGGAATATTGCTCATGAACGCTAGTAATAACCATATCAAATACAATCAAATAAATGGTCCATCTCGCTCTCCCTCATCATCATTCGGTATACGCACTCTACAGTCGACGAGTAATCTATACTGCTGCAATGAAATGGATTATTTAGGCTCAGCAATGGCATTCTCAGGTGCTTGTAACAGCAGTAAGGTCAAGTTCAATGAATTCGGCAATACAGCGCAATCAAGCTTTCAATGTGGACCCGGGACATTGATTGGTAATCAACCTGACTACCAAAATATTTGGACAGGCACATTTTCCTCTCCACCTCCATCAGTCGCACATGCAAAACATGATGGCCTTCCAATATTTATAACGTCATCATTGTTTACAGTCAATACATGTTCTTCACCCTTATTTCCTCCGACAATTCTTCCAGTACAATCTTGTCCCACTTCAGGTGCTTGGTTTGATTTTTCTCCAAATCCAACTAACACTGATTGTTCGTATGATATTGATTGTGCTTATTCTGCAGATGGCGAAGAAGAAGGTTTAATGATCAATGAAAATGACATGAGATTCATAAACGGTGATTATAGTGAAGAAGAATATGCCCGTATGGTAGAGTGGCAGATGGGTAAAGACCTTTATCAAAAACTATTAAGGGAAAATGAATTAATTACTACTCATGAGGATGTTACTAATTTCTACAATTCTTCACAAAACTCAGCATTAGGACAAATTGTAGAGATCCATGAAGCTGTTATTGAGGTTGGTTCTATGTCAGAAACTACTAAAAGCGCATTAGATGCTATTCTAAGTGAAATGGAGTCATTTATGTCAGATTTAGGTGATATTGATTCAGAAATGTCAGAAGAACTTTCACCTGAAGAATTCACTGAATTATCAATTGATAGAATGGACATTTTAGCGGAAATAACAGGGCTTCAAGCTGATATATCAGACATTGTAGCTGCAAATAGAACTAGTGCATTATCATCCTACACTTCTTTAGCAGGTATCAATAATAGCCTAACTACTACTACTGATATTGAAATAATGGAAAAGGAAGTCAATGCATTATTAATCCAAAGTTTGATTGATCCGACCTATGTTTTTAACGAAGGAGAAAATGATTATCTTTTTACAGTAGCTAATTTATGTCATCTGCATTATGGATCAGTAGTATTTACTGCTAGGGCCTTATACCTTCGCAGTGAAAATTACTATTTCGATGATGATGCAATTTGTTTTCCTGATCCTGAATTAAAAAAATCTCAGGATGAGAATTCGATGCTCAATACATGGAATGTATCTATATCTCCTAATCCGGCATCAGATAATTTGAATATCACTTGGAGCAATTTTAATACTTTGAATGAAGCCTTAATAATCAAAATAATGGATCTACAAGGTAAAACAATAATGACAAGAATAGTGGATGGCGATTTAGGGAATCTGAACCTAGATGTATCCAGTTATTCTGCAGGTGTTTATTTGTTACAAGGTTCTGATAATTCAGGAGTACAATTTACAAAAAAATTAATTCTAAATAAATAAGTAAATATAAACAATAGGTAACTCACTAATTAATCGTTAGTGAGTTGCCTGATTTTAAATAAAAATGCAATGAAATACTTTTTACTATTACTGATTGTATTATTCTCTAATATAGTTTTCGCACAAAAACATGACTATATATGGAACATGAGCTCCCATACTTACCCACCTAACCCACAAAACGATCTTTCAGGAATGACAGTATTTGATTTTAATCATTCTTTATCTAATATAGATTTAAATATAGATTTTACAAGTAGGATTAATTTTTATTTATCTAATTGCAGTATCTCAGACAAGGATGGCAATTATTTATTTTCCTATAATGGCTATCATATAGAAAATAATGAAAGACAAATAATGCATAATAGTGAAAATTTAAGTGAATCCGGTAGTCTTGAAGCAGGTGAGTCTATGACACAAGCAGGACTAGTCCTACAAGTGCCAAAGTCTGAAAATTTGTACGCCTTATTTCATTTATCTTGGGATCTTTTTTATTCAGATGAAGATGAATTGATTTTAGGTGGCAAAAATCTGTATTATTCAATTATAGATATAGATGAAAAAGGTGGGATTGGTTCTGTGGTTAGTAAAAGGAATTTATTATTGTCAGATACTTTAGATTTCGGCAAGCTTACAGCAACAAAGCATGCAAATGGTCAAGATTGGTGGATACTAATCCCAGGCGCCAATAATGATAAAATCCATCGAATATTATTCAGTTCAACGGGGGTAGAGGTATTAGATCCTCAAATCACTGGATTAAAACACTTACTCGGTGTGGGTCAAGCATCTTTTACAAATGATGGTCAATTTTATGTAAATTATTCAGCAGTAAGTTTGGAGATTGGATGTGACTTATATCTTTATGAATTTGACAGGTGTTCAGGACTGCTTTCAAATCCTCAAAAACATAACTATGAACTTGGTGAAAGAGAACTAGGGGGTGTTGCATTCTCTCCAAATAGTAAAATATTATATTTGATGGCTTACACCAAAATCTTTCAGTTTGATTTGACAGTTGAAGATGTGATGAGTACAAAAAATTTGGTTGCAGAAAGAAATGAATTTTTAGATACTTTGGGGAATTCGGGTTTTATTTTACAACATAATTTTTTCATGAGTCAATTAGGTCCTGATCATAAAATATATATTTGCCCATGGCCAAATATTAGAGTTTTAACGACTATAGACTATCCGGATGTGTGGGGAGAAGGCTGTATTGTTAATCAAGCTAGTATACTTACACCATCTGTGAAATCGGCTATCCCTCTTTATCCCAACTACCGCCTCGGACCTCTTGAAGGAAGCCCATGCGACACCCTCGGCATAGGTAATTTACCTCTCTCTCGATGGCGGGCAGACCAGAGTGAGGAGGATTATCTGGAGTTCAGGATGGTGGATGTATCGGATTATGAGCCTACGGAGTGGCACTGGGACTTCGGGGATGGTAATACGAGTGAGGAGAGGCATCCTATACATAGCTTTTCACAGAACGGGACATATGAGATATGTCTGACGGTGAGCAATGCGCATGGGAGTGATACGAGTTGCGAGACTTTCCAGGTGGGATCAACTAGTATCAGTGAAGAGGAACTGAAAATAGCGGTGAGTGTCTATCCGAATCCGGTTCAGGAGGATTTGTTTATTGACATAGGAAGCTATTATCCTGGAAAGGCACGTGTGCTGCTCTACGATATTCAGGGAAGGCAGGTGAAGGAGCAGCGGGTGTATCATGGCAGTAATTATGTTTATGTAGGAAATTTGGCAGCGGGGATGTATGTGTATAAGGTGGAAGATGGAGGAGTGGAGGTGAAGGTGGGGAAGGTGAGCAAGATTTGAAGATTATATGATGATATGATTATATGATGATATGATTTGAAGATGATATGATTATATGATTTGAATAGGATAAAGGGCTGAGTTATTGGTTAGGCAAGAGCCTTTCATACTTCTGTAAAATAAGTAAATAAGTCCCAAATTTTCAAAACTATGAAAAGTAATTTGTATATTTGATTGATTTGCAATAGCTTTTGTCTATGTTATCTAATATCTTATTAATATTAAAGTGAATCCAATGAATGCTCAAAATTATTTCCAAAATTCTAACTTTAAAGATTCCTGCACAACTTCATTTTCAATTGTAGATACGTATATAAATGCAATTTCATCGGTAAAATCAATAAATAATGATGTTATTATTTTAGTGAAACAAGATTTAGCAGTGGCCTTATATCAAAGAAGTGAAAATCACTACTTTGACGATGATGCAATATGTTTTCCGGACG
>CALCSX010000205.1 GCA_937894165.1 uncultured Saprospiraceae bacterium
GAAAGTTGATACTCATAATCGATGAGGCGGGCAATAAATCCACCGATCAGGGGATAACTCATCAAGGTGATCAGGTAGCATACCATGGCACTGAAAATGGATTCGGTGATAAGCTGTGAAAAAATATCTTTTCCCGAGGCTCCCATAGACCGACGGATTCTGAATTCCATAGAGCGGTTTATATTGAGACCCAGATTCATGATGGTATAATTGGTAATGGCCATAAAAAAGGTCAACAAGCCGACCAGGATCAGGATCTTGACGAATCGGAAGTCACCTTTTTTCTCCTGGTCAGGAATATCCATGGAGTCAAAATAGATGCGATCCATCCTTTGAAGATCAAAACCATGGTCTTCTGCCTTTATATCACTGGGATCAATGGCATATAACTTGCTTTGGCTCTTTAATATAGGGAGTAAGAGTCCGGTTATGGCTCGGGAAAGTTCATCCTCCTTAATATGTCGCCCGTACACATACAAGTCTGCATCCCGGGACATCCATTCCATCTCCTGGGCCCCTTGACCCCGGAATTGGTAATAATTTTCCATATTGAGAAACATATCCCCCTGAATGGTTGAATTAGCGGGAATCTCATAGAGCACACCGGTGATCTGAAGATGCAATTCCATTGGTTCTTCTCCGTATTCGGAAATTACCGAAACCGTCTGGCCCACCGGGTTTCCGTCTCCGAATAACTCGGTTGCTTTTTGTTCTGAAAGCACTAAGGCATTGGGCGTGTCCATAAAATCTTGCACACTTCCCTGTTTCAATCCGAAATCAAATAAATCGAAAAAAGAAGGGTCCACGGCCTGGAAGAAGGTCAATTGCGGTTGTGGTTCGCCTTTTACCTTCAGGGCCAGTTTTGCTATCCGTACATAATCCTGTACCTGGGGGAGTTTCTCACTAAGCATGGGCCCCAGGGGGATAAAACTTTCGGTTGAACGGAAATTGGCGTTATCCGATTGATTGACCACGCGATAGATATTCTTGCGGTGGGTATGGAAATGATCCACCGTCAATTCCTTAAAAGCAAACAGGTAGATATAAAAGCCCGCAATAATGGCCACGTTCATGCCCAATATCGAAATGGCGTATATTTTGTAATTACGGAATATCCGGCGGATATATTCCTGTAGGATCCTGATAGTGATCATATTTTATATTTTGGTGCTTCCATTTTTTATCATTTTTATCATCATCATCATAATCATCATCATCATCATCATCATCATCAGCATCCGCAAGGGATGCCCCTACATCACACCCAATTCAAAATTTAGAATTCAAAATTTTAAGATAATGCTTCAGCATAATTGGAATAAATTTCTAAAAACTATAATCCTGAAATACCTGCGGGTTCTCAAGATATTCCATCGATTCCTATGCCATAAATATAAGTGATTAATATTCAACGTATTGGGATTTTCAATTGATCGTAAAGCTATTTGATATGTCCAAATTATAGACAAGAGGTGTCTAAATTTTTGACACCTGAAATTTACGAGAATGATCATGGAACTGTGGCAGCAATTTTGGCGTTTTTTTTTTTGTATCTTTATACATGTCACAAATTATAATGCTATGGAATGTATTGAAATAAAGGTTGGAAGACACCGCAGAAAAATGGCGGAAGGCCTCTCCTGCAAAAAAGGCGCTGATACAGCACAAAATTGAGCAAGAATTGTCCAATGAATTTTTGGAAGATTCCATAGAAAAGCCTAATAAGAAAACCTGGAAGTATTTGGGTAGTGTTTCTCTTGGTGGAAAAGCTGATGGCCCTAATATACGTGATTTTGCCCATGATGACTGATTTATTGATTGATACTAACATACTGATATATGCCTATGACCGGGAATCTGCTTTTCATGATTCTTCTCGGACTTTGATCGAGAATCCTGACTTTAACTTGTTTGTTACGACAAAAAACATAAGTGAATTTTTTGCTGTATGCTCAAAACTGAAGATTCCTCTTTCTTCTACATTCAATTTTTATTCAGAGATCAAAAGCAATTCTTTTGTTCTCTTTCCTACTAATAATAGTCTTATTATTTTTGAAGAATTAATCCAAAAATATATGCCAAAACGCAATCGAGTTTACGATGTAGAGATCGTATCGCTTATGCTTGACAATGGGATTTATTTTATTGCAACTCATAACAAAGAGGATTTCATCCAAAATGAAGCCTTTTTTGGGAATACCGATCTTAATTGCCTCCGAACTTCTTGACCACTTTTGATTCTAAATCCGCTCTTTGCTCTCATTCTCACTTTGTCCTCCTCATGTTGGATCGAATTATTCTTGTATGTACGTTGATAATATGTTATATTGCGTAAATTATAGGATATTAATAAAGAAACGATGTCAACAGTTCGAAAATCATTGACCATTACCGATTCTCAGGAACAGTGGATTAAAATGCAAATAGAAAACGGTGGTTTCGCAAATGACAGCGAATATATCCGGCACCTGATACGATTGGACGAAGAGCGAAACAGAGAATTTTTAATGACCAAATCAGCTATAAAAGAAGGTTATAATAGTGGCGTCAGCCCCAAAGTCAGATCCGTCGACGAGATTATATCAGCCGCAATAAATCGTCGAAAAAAACAAGTTCCTGGAGAATCAGAATGAATAGCTATAATCTTTCTTTTAAGGCAGACAAAGACCTGGATAACATCACAGATTATACTTTGGTGACCTTTGGAGAAAAACAGACAAGGGTATATGTTACCGGATTGATGCTATGCTTTCAATCCTTAGCAAAAAATCCGGAAATAGGCCGAAGTGCTGAAGTATATGCACCTCGCCTCAAAGTATTCACTTACAAAGCCCATTCCATTTTTTACGAACCGACGAACAATGGTATTTTTATTGTTCGAATATTAGGACAGAGGCAGGATTTGCAACGGCATATATAATCAACAGTATGATCATATTTCGGATCTAGTCCTTTCCCGGTACCAGCCCAGCCTTCCCGTATGGATTTGAGTATGGGTAGGGGGAAGCTCTTGCCTGGGATGGAGGAAGCTCCTGCTTCCTTCTTTCTCACTCTGTCCTCCGCTCTCTTCACTCGCTCTTCACACCGTATTTTCCGCACTCCTCTCTCATTCTCATTCTGTCCTCTATGGTTCATCCAAACACTTTGCCCTGGCATCCGCAAGGGATGCCCCTACATCACACCCACCCACGTCACTCCGGACTTGACCCGGAGTCAACAGTACATCGCTCTGGTCATTTGCGTGATTAATCTTGGAACTGTGGTGGCAATTCCGGTGTTTACTTTGTATATTTATCCATGTTATAAATATTGCCGCTATGGACTGTATTCAAATTAATGTACAAAAGGAGACCGCTGAAAAATGGCGTAATGCTTCCCCTGCGAGAAAAGCTCTGATAGAACAAAAAATTGAAATGGAGTTGGCCAGGGATAGCCAACATCGTTCTAAGGATAAATTTATAAAATTCCTTGATGACCTTGGGCAGCGAATGGAAGAACGTGGGCTTACTGAGGCCAGGCTGAAGGATATTCTCGCCGATGAATAAAGTTTTTGTTTTCGATACGAATAGTTTGATAAGTGCAGCTCTTATCCCTGAGTCAGTTAATAAAAAAGCACTTCTCAAAGCCATTAATTTGGGAATTTTAGCTATTTCAAACCTGACCCTGGCAGAATTTGTAGAAGTCTTATTTCGTGAAAAATTTGATTCGTATTTCAAGAATGATGGTGAACGCTGGGAGATTATAGATGAAATTTATTTAGGAAGTGAATTCTTCGTTCCTAATGTTTCCATAAGAGCATGTCGAGACCCCAAAGACGACAAATATCTTGAACTGGCTGTTTCTGTCCAGGCAGATTGCATTGTCACAGGAGACAAGGATTTATTGGTGCTCCATCCATTTCGTAGTATCCCCATAATGAATGCTTCAGACTTTCTCGAAAATTTCTGAATCTAAATTAGCTATGGCATCCGCATGGGATGTCCCTACATCAATCCAAATTCAAAATTTAGAATTCAAAATTCAACATGGCGTAGTTCCCTCCAAACACTTTGCCGTGGCATCCGCAAGGGATGCCTCTACATCACACCTCAATTCAAAATTTAGAATTCAAAATTCAACATTGTGTAGCCCTGGCATCCGCAAGGGAGGCCCCCTACATCACACTCAATTCAAAATTTAGAATTTAAAATTCAACATTGTACAACTCTTTTCACTCGCTCTTCAGGCTGTCAATTGGGTCCGACATTGCCGCCCTTACCGACTGCCCGGAGACCGTTACCATAGCGATCACCACGGCCACCAGTGCGCCGCCCCCGGCGAGCAGGTGCTCGATCTCTACGCCGGCGTCGGGCTCGCGATCAGTGCCCTGGTCGCGCAGGTCCGCACGTTCGGTGCGATCTCGCTGTACGCGCAGCTCATCCAACTCGCCTCCGCCGCGGGGAAGGCGCGGTTCGCGCTCGCTGGGGTGGTGGGTGGGGTGATCCTGGTCGGTGCGGACCTGCTCGCTTCCGCTCTCGGCGGTGCGGCCGATGAGCTCGAGCGCGTCCAGTCAGTGGATGTCGGGGGCCTGCAGCGGGACCTGGAGCATCTCATGGACACCGGTGATGCGACTGGTGGCCTGAAGCAGCTGTTCGGGGAGGGTGCTGAGGGAGCCGATCAGTTCAAGGATTCGTTGGATGTGGCGACGGCGTC
>CALCSX010000206.1 GCA_937894165.1 uncultured Saprospiraceae bacterium
TTGCCCACTCTTTCTATTATGGAAAGGAATTTATTGACCCAACCTGTATTTTTTGCTGCCACGTGGATAATTTTAATAAAATGAAGATCGAATATAGAAAAAAAGTATAGATGTTAAATAAAAGCGATTTAAAAATGTTAAAAATAGGTGGGCATTCCACGAAAGGATAATGAGTTCAATGAAGATTTATATAAATTTTTTGTTAATTTGCTTGTTGTAACATTTTTGATATAATTTTTTTATATCTTTCTTGCTTTTTAAGGGAATTATAGTCATAATTTTATTACAATTTTATACCAAGCTAAACAGAAGGTGGAAGATGGGTATGTTTAAAATTTTTATTGTCGAGGATGATAAATGGTATGGGGAATTGCTCAAGTATCATTTGTCTTTAAATGACGAGTTTGAGGTAACTTTATTCGATAAGGGAGAGTCATGTTTAAAAAATCTTTTCCAGAAGCCTGATGTCGTATGTATAGATTTCGGTTTGCCGGATATGACGGGAGATGTTTTATTAGAAAAAATACGACATGTTGACAATTTGATTCCTGTAGTTGTGATTAGTGGTCAAGAGGATATAAGTATTGCGGTCAAATTGTTAAAAAACGGAGCCAACGATTATATTGTCAAAGATAATAATGCAAAGGAGCTGCTTTGGAATTCTATAAAGAGGCTTCGTGAAACTGTCAGTTTAAAGAGGGAAGTTGAGGATTTAAAAAGCCAATTAGCGGGGAAGTACGATTTTGAAAAATCAATTATAGGACAAAGTAGAGCCATTCGGGAGGCATTTGTTTTAATCGAAAAAGCATCAAAAAACAATATCAATGTTTCCATCACCGGCGAGACAGGAACGGGAAAGGAAGTAGTAGCAAAAGCTATTCATTACCGAAGTGAATTTAGTAAGAATCCATTCGTAGCGGTAAATATGTCTGCCATACCGGCTGAATTGATGGAAAGTGAGCTATTTGGGTATGAAAAAGGTGCGTTTACAGGAGCAATAGGAATGAAGATAGGGAAATTTGAGGAGGCTCAGGGCGGCACTTTATTCCTTGATGAAATAGCAGAATTAAATTTAAATCTTCAAAGTAAAATCCTTAGAGTTCTTCAAGAAAGGGAGGTCGTGCGATTGGGTGGTCAAAAGGTGATAAAATTAAATTTCCGTTTAATTACAGCTACACACAAAAATTTGCTTCAGGAGGTGAAAAATGGAAGGTTCCGTGAAGATTTGTATTATAGAATTATAGGTCTTCCTATTGAACTTCCGCCCTTAAGGGATCGGGACGGGGATGTTTTGATGCTGGCGCAATTTTTTGCCAATGAGTTTTCGAAAAGTAATAAGATGGCAAAATTCACTTTCAGCAACAGCGCTAAGACTAAATTATTGAATTATCGCTTCCCGGGAAATGTGCGTGAATTGAAAGCTGTAGTGGATTTAGCTTGCGTTATGGCTGATCATTCAGAAATCCAATCTTCTGAGATTAATTTAAATAATGAGATAGAAGATGAGCTCTTTTCAGGAGAAGAAAAGAAGCTTGATGAATATACACATGATATTGTCTCCTATTTTCTTAAAAAATATGATAATAACGTTGTAACAGTGGCGGACAAACTGGGCATAGGTAAATCAACAATTTATAATTTGATAAAGAAGGGTGAAATTCAACGGATTAAATAGATTTGAAGAAATTGGATTTAGAAAAGTATGCAAATGGGAAGTAAATCATATAGTGTTGAAGAGCTAAATATAATCAGTAATGGAGATAATGAGTTCATTAAAAAAATGATTGATTTATTTGTAGTTTATGGCTCAGAAACTGTCGAAGAAATGAATAATTGTCTGAAGACAAAAGATTATGCAAATATTTCATTATTAGCTCATCGACTAAAGTCTACCATAAAATTGCTTTGTATTTCTTCCATCGAAAATGAGATCAAGCTTCTTGAAAATTCTCATAAAAACAATATGAATTCCGTTGAGATTGAAGACTTAGTACATAAAATTAGAAATGAAGTTTATGTCGTGATTAAAGATATTGAAGTCGAAAGAACTAACAATTAAAATTTTTCAGAAATTTTAAAAACCTTTTTTACCAAATATCAATCATAAGTGTTGAAAGATTTAAACACTTTTAAGGCCTTAATATTTCTTATTCAATATTTGATTCATCTCAATTTTATCCTTCGATGTAGATTTAGTAAAAGAAAAGCTAAAAGTAAAAATCTACATTTCAATTTCATCCTGAATAATTCAACACTAATACTCCAAAATTTAGAGGGATATTCCAAAAATTGGAAAATGCTACTCGCTATAAAAAACGTATATATAAGATAATCAGTCATTTGTGAAATTGGCACGTGCTTGGTATTACGGTTATTGTAAGCAGAGCCATGAGAATATACGCGAACCATTACCAAAACGATTTCACAAGCACAACCAAAGTGTTCAGTCAGCTGATTGAAGGTTGGGAGAAAGCGGGCAAAGAAGTAATAGTCGTAACGGGTGGCGGTAAAGAATCCGGATGGTTATCTGATATTGATGGAGTAGCCTATATTAATATTGGAAGAAATTTTGAAGGAGGGAAGTTCAAGCAATTACTTAAGTTCTTTGTTAGACAGCTTATAAGTTTGCTAAAATTATTAATTAATGTTAAGTCGAACGATATCGTTTATATTAATACTTTAAGTCCATTTGGAGCGGCATTAGCCGGAAAAATTAAGGGGGCAAAGGTTATTTATCATATACAGGAATCGAATAATAAACCATTAATGTTGAGAAGATTTCTTTTCACCATGATGAGTCGAACAGCAGACGAAGTAATTTATTCCTCCAACTATTTGGCGATACATGAGAAGATCGAGAATAAAGGTATACATGTTCTGTATAATGCTCTTGACAATAAATTGATTGAAAAAGCTAAATTTTCTAGGTTGGATAAAAAACAATCAAAGAATGTTTTAATGGTAACCTCATTAGACATTAAGAAAGATATAGCGGAGTATTTGGAACTAGCACGTCGTCATGAGGGTGAATATGATTTCAAACTGGTATTGGTAAATGAAGCAAGAACTGTGAATACTTATTTTGCCAATAAAAATCTTCCGGAGAATTTGAAAATTGTGGTTGCCGGGAAAGATATTGCTAAATGTTATGATTGGGCTGATATTGTATTAGGCTTATCAACTCCCACTTGTTGGGTAGAAACTTTTGGGATCTACATAGTTGAAGGAATGGCGTTTGGATTGCCGGTAATTATTCCGGAATCTGAATTTATAATGGATATCGTGGAGGAGAATGAGAATGGGTTTTTAGTAGAGTCTAGTGATCTTGACGGTATTTCTAAGAAATTAGCCTTGTTATTTGAAGATAAAAACGAGTATAATAGGATGAGTGAAGCTGCAATGAATCACGTTGCTTATTATAATGACGATAAATTATTTATTGGAAGAAGTATGGAAATTCTTTCAATGAATTAAAGAATTTCGGAGGTTAAAAGTAATCTTCGTCTTGATAAAGTATGACGAATGTGGATTCCCCCACAGGCTTATGACAATCAGTTAGAGGATTCTCTAACTGGTTGTTAAAGTTTTTTAATATGAAAGAATTGGAGAATTATTTCTCTTAAAGATATGGTATAATGTGTGTGAATTTTATATGGATTTGAGGTGTCAAATTCATGGTTGCTAAAGTAAAACCCCTAAGCCTTGATAAAGCTTCAGGGGTTTTCGCTTTTATGGAGATGCCGCAAGAAAACCACTTTCCAGCATTTTGGAAACCTATGCCGGTGTATTTAATTGTCTACAGCCCCCTATTAATCTGAGTTAATTTATTGAGTGAGTAATGATCATTGTTCCATAGTACATTTTCAATTGTAAGAGACTTAAACATCAACTTTAGTTTTGATCCTTAGGTCCGTATTAAATCAATTTATTTGGATGGATTTACTATTATTTCGAACCATCATGGACTATAGATTATTCAGGTTGGAGCTTATTAATCTTTAGTTGATCGTAAAAGATTAAGGTTGATGAAAGACAGAATAGACCAAAAAGGTTATTTATTCAATAAAAAAGGGCAAGTTTTCGTCTTAAGAAAGCTTGCCCTTTGTAAGTTGTTTATATTACAATTAAGATTTAATTGCTGATAATTTCTTGTATTCTGAGAAGGAAATCATTTTTTGAAGATCCTCATGCCACAATTTGCAATTTATCAATTTAAGACTATCCCAAAAGGACATTTCAGTGGTGTGTTTATTGAACCATGGATTCTCTTTAACAGCTTTCATCAAGTTATATGATGGGACTGTAGCATTCAAGTGGTGAATATGGTGAATACCGATATTTCCTGTCAACCAATGCATAATGCGAGGTAATTTGTAATAAGTACTTCCTTTAATTGCTGCTACAAAGAAAGTCCAATTTTCTTTCCATTGCTTATATCCTTCCTCATGTTGATGTTGGACAAAGAAGAACCAAATTGCAATTATGTAAAAAAGGTATAAGGTAATAAAATATGTTAGTAGAAATATTTTCCAATTCAATAATAAACAAAGCGTAACTATAACAGCCAGCACGGCAATATTATTTATCATTACACTTTTCTTAACAGGTCTGAAAGATTCCAAATCTATAAAAGGAAATCTATTATTGACGATCAGATAGTATAAAGGACCGAAAACAAACATTCCCACCGGTGATCGGTAGAGACGATATTTCAATTTCCCGATTTTGGACAGAGCTTCGTATTCTTTCACTGTTAGCGTAGTGATGTCACCAATATCACGTCTTTCTAGTTGACCATTGTGATTATGGTGATATTGATGGGATTTTGCCCAATATTCGTATGGAATTGCACTAAAGAGGCTACAGCAAAAGCCAATCACATTTCTCCAGGTCGGACTTGAGACAAATGTGTTATGTCCACAATCGTGTTGGATAATGAAAATTCTTACTATAAAAAAAGCATTCAGTGTACACAATGCTAAAAATAACAAGATACTATAACTAAATGCAATATAGCTAATAGCAAAAATGGCTAAAAATGGTAAAAATGATGTAATAATTTGTAAAATGGCTTTTTTGTGATTTGTCTGTGCGTAAGGCTTAAGTGCTTTGAGCATCTTTTTGCCTGTTTCTTGAATTTCAGGATAGTTCATAAGGGCTTTTGAATAACATTTGTGTGCAAAGATGGCAAATTTTTAAAATATTTACATAAAAAATCACCGGATAAAATTAGAGTCGTAGGTTAGTTTTACTCATTTATGATAAAAATAAATTGAGGTACTCTTTCCATACAATTAATATCAACGGGCAGTTTGAAAAATTCGTTTCAAAATAAAAAAGGCTAAAAGTGGTTTCAGGATACAATATATTGATATAAAGGTGATTATAATCTTATTCGGTCACGATCATTCACTTTAGATTAACAAATTACTTGGAATTTAAGGAAAATGATTTTTAGATTAGAATAGTTTTAATATCTTTGACCTATCATTTGGTTTTCGAATATCATATCCTAATGTTATTCGAGATTAAAAGGGAATCCGGTGAATCTGTAAAAAGATGATTCCGGAGCTATCTCCGTAGCTGTAAGCTTCATAGTTTTTATTATCATTTTATGACCACTGTTAAATATGGGAAGGTCGATAATAAAAGAAGCGAGCCAGAAGACCTGCCTCATGAGATATTCAACAGGCTTTCGGAGGAAAGGTCTTGGTTGGGCGTTTTTGATTCTCGCGAAGTGATATCTTAATACTCCATCTAAAATTCCGAAAGCTCATTGTAAATTTTTTAATTCAATGAGCATGAAAACATTTTTATCTTTCCCAATGATCAACCCTAGTGAACAGGCGTCTTTAAGACGAACCAGTTTATTGAGACAGTTGAATCCTTTGATAATGTTGAATATTCAAACTCTTCTGAAATCACATTATCTCACTAAAATTATAGAATTTATTATGAAAACAGGATTACGCTCAGTGTTAGCTTTTACATTAATATGGTTTATACAATTCAGCACGAAAGCTCAGGATGGTCCCTTTCCACCTCCGGCAGGTCAGGAAGGTTCAACAGCTATCAGTAAAGATTCCTCAATATTTCAATCTTGGGCATCGGCAATAAAGACTGACAGAGGATTAATCAATTTTTCCAATCCGGATGAAATGGCGGAAGGATCAAATTATGCAACTTTTGGAAACAGAGCCAATCCCTTGGGAACAGCTACAGGGTTTCCAAATAATGTTATCAGCCTTGGCGATGGGGGAGAAGTGATCATTACATTTAATGAACCGATAGTAAACGGTCCGGGCTTTGATTTCGCCATTTTTGAAAATGGATTCCTAGATACTTTTCTGGAATTGGCTTTTGTGGAAGTGAGTTCAGATGGAGAAAATTATTTCAGATTTCCTGCCGTTTCCTTGAATTCTGAAGATAATCAAATCGGACCTTTTGAAGAAGTTGATGCCACGTATATTCATAATTTGGCGGGAAAATATCGAAGTGGTTTTGGTACGCCATTTGATTTGGAAGATTTAGAAGGAACTTCGGGCATAGATTTAAATAATATTAGATTCGTCAAAATAATTGATGTTATTGGCAGTGTGGATCCTGCTTATGCAAGTTTCGATAGTGAAGGAAATATGGTTAATGATCCTTTTCCAACGCCGTTTTTTTCAGGGGGCTTTGATCTAGAGGCAATAGGAATAATAAATGGCGGTAAAAATTATTTGGTTTCAAATTTCCAAGATTTGGAATTGGCAGATGAAAGCTTTGAAAATGGAGCGGGTATTGCGGGTAGTTTTAGTTCCGGAGTCTTTGATTTTCATAACGATTATAACGCTGAGTGGAATAGTTGGTCCGGCTGGGCATTCTCCAATCAAACAGACTCTACGACGATCGGTTTCTCCAATCAATTTAGCAGCTTTGCTTCGGGCGGGGTAGCCGGGGGAGGAGATACCTATGACAATTTTGTAATAGGAACAGTGGGGGTGGATTGGATGAGTGGCACAAATGATCCTTTGCCTAATACAATTTCCTTAAATTCCGATGAGGCTATGCAAGTCAATGGTTTATACGTGACGAATACCAGTTATACTGCTCTTTCAATGAAAAATGGGGATGCATTTGCCAAGAAATTTGGAGGGGAGGAAGGTGATGAGCCTGATTGGTTTAAACTTGTCATTTGGGGGACAAATGAAGCCGGGGTGTCCACTGACAGCGTTGAATTTTATTTGGCAGATTATCGATTTGAAGATAACAGTTTGGATTATATTGTTAGTGAGTGGGAGTGGGTGGAATTATCCCATTTAGGAAAAGTGAGCGAATTGAATTTTATATTGCTTTCATCTGATGTTGGAGAATTTGGTATGAATACCCCGGCTTTTTTCTGTATCGATAATATCACTGTAGAGCAAGAGGATTTAGCACCTATCGTAATTGCTGAAATGCCTGATTACGTCCTTCATCTAACGGAGAATCCAAATGTAGAAGTTGATCTGCGCAATTATTTCACTGACCAGGATGACGAATTCGATAATTTCAAATTTGCTGTTAAATCCAATTCTAATGAAGCAATTTCAACGATAGAAATAGAAAATGGAATAATGACCATTGTTGGGTTGGAAGAAGGTAATTCAGAAGTGACCATCCTGGCTCAGAGTAATGCCTTCAGACTAGAAAGTATCTTTTCAATAGAGGTTGAAAAGCCAAGTTCACAGGTGACTTTTGCTGAAATTGGTGTTTCGTTTTATCCAAATCCTTTTGTGGATCGAATAATTATCGAAGGAGCTGATGGAGTGGATGTCAATGTATACAGTCAGGAAGGAAAGTTGATTTTTTCCAAATCTAAGCTTAGTGGAAATTCGGAGATATCCTTGGAGAAGCTAAGTTCAGGCGTGTTTGTTCTTGAAATAAAGAAGGATGGACAATTTGCTACCGGTAAAATATTGAAGCAATAAATATCAATATCAGTGAGCGGGAGATGGATAATATTTATTATAGCTATTCTGGCGACAAAACCCTCTGTCAGCCAAGAAGTCATGGATAGTATTCATCTCCCTTCTGTTGAAATCAAATCCTTTATATCGAGTCCTCTTACACCTGGATCAAAGTTTCTTATTTCTGAAGAAATGCTTCAGCAAAATAGAAGCTTTTCACTGGGCGAATTATTAAGCCTAAGTACACCCATTTTTATAAAATCTTATGGATTAGGTGGTCTGGCAACTGCTTCATTCCGGGGAACTACGGCATCGCATACGAAGGTGTATTGGGAGGGAATGAATATAAATTCACCTATGATCGGGCAGTCTGATTTTTCGCTTATTCCGGTCTTTTTTATAGATGAAGTGGCAGTTTATCCCGGATCTTCTTCGTTAAATCAAGGCGGAGGAGCGTTAGGAGGTGCCATTGCCATCAATTCTCGACCTGAATGGAATAAAAAGAGCAATATAGAATTGATGGTGGAAGGAGGGAGCTTTTCGACGCTTAGGACATACTTTAGTTTAAGTCAGATTTTAGGTCAAACTTCACTTAAATTGAGGTTGTACAGAGAGAATGCCAAGAATGACTTTCCTTTCCTCAATACAGCTAGCGGAACTTTTGAAACGGAGCGGCAGAAAAATGCTGCGCTAAATAAGGTGGGAGGTTTATTGGATATCAATAGAATTTTAAATCGCAAAAACGATATTTCCCTCCATATTTGGCTGCAGCGAGTGGATAGAAATCTGCCTCCCATCATGTCCTATTCCGGTATTGGTCGAGAAGAATTCCAAATAGATGAAGAGTTTCGGGCCGTGGGGCAATGGAATCATTTCGGAGAGAGATTTTCTTCAACTGTAAAGTTAGGTGGCTCTCTGGTCCGTAACCGATATCACCTCTCTAATAAGACACCTTTGGGATCGGTAGTTAATTATGATACGGATGGTGAGAGTCTAAATGCTTTTTCGAGATGGGATTCACGATGGGAGCTGTCTGAAACCATGTTTATCAAAGGAAGGTTGGAGGCAAATTATGATAGAGTAAATATTTTCGATAAAAAAACGGATTTAGGTTATTCTGCGGATCGAGGGACGACGCTGTTTCAACTTAGTGGGCACAAGCAGTTGGGTCCGATGACAGCATATGTTCTTTTACAGCAGACTTTAGTAAGCGATAGCGAAATACCCATCATTTATGCGGGTGGACTTAATATAATAGTTGATGAGGAAAGCAGGTTTGAAACCGGTGCTAATTTTAGTAGAAATTACAACATTCCATCGCTTAATGATTTGTATTGGGTGCCGGGAGGTAATAGGAATTTGAGACCTGAAAAGGGGCATATCGGGGATGTTTATTTTAAATTTAAGTCGAAAAATTCCAAATTCTGGAAAACTGTGTTGGGAACATCCATATTTGCAGGCTTGATGGATGATTGGATACTGTGGAGACCGAGCGATTTTAGATTTTGGACGGCAGAAAATATCCAAAGTGTATTTACCAGAGGGATAGAATTCACTTCAAATGTTAATTTCCATTACGCTGAAGAAAAGGAAATTTGGCTGAAGGCAATTTATAGTTTTACTAGAACAACCGATGAATCTGAATCACGAAAATCACAGTTAATTTATATTCCAATTCACAAAGGGAATGTGCTTCTTGGTTGGAAATATAGAAACTTTTCTGCTCGTTATATACTTGAAATCACCGGTGAGAGATTTACCAATTCTGAAAACCGTGCTACACGACATAGGTTACCAACATTCAGTATTCATTCTTTGAATATTCAATATACTATGAAGGTTAGAAAGGTGGACATGGACTTTAATTTGAGGGTTAATAATCTGTTTAATGAATCTTACCAAGCGATTTTATGGCGCGCCATGCCGGGAAGGCACTTTAGTTTATCAGCCAATTTTAGAATATGAGTCATCAATATATTGTTTTTCTATTTTTCATTTTTCTGACATTTTTTTCATGCAAGGATGAGGAAATTATACCTCCCATTCCGGAATTATCTGAAGAAGGGATATTCGTGTTGAATGAGGGTAATTTTACTTTTGGAAATGGTTCATTGAGCTATCTGGATCTGAATACGGAGGAAATATACAATCAAATATTTTTTGAGGTTAACGGCTTCCCGCTTGGAGATGTGCCTCAATCTATATTAGAAATTGGGGATATAATGTACATTGTCGTCAACAACTCAGGTAAAATAGTGGCGATAGATAAAAACGATTTTCAACATATTGGCACTATAAGTGGGATGATTTCACCCCGGTATATGGTTCAGATTTCAGAAACAGAAGCGCTGGTGAGTGATTTGTATAGTAAATATGTCAGTATTGTTGACTTGGAAACTTTGCAGGTAAGCGGATCGATTTTCGTTGGGAATTCTACAGAGGCTTTATTGAAGGTGGACAATGTTGTCTATGCTACAGGCTGGACTTATAACGATAAACTATATAAGATAGATCTTGATTCTCGGAAGGTAATTGACTCACTCATTATCGGCCCGCAACCCAACAGTATAGTGCAAGATAAGGATGATAAATTGTGGGTATTGTTTGATGGTTCATTTCAGGGGAGTCCTTATGGACATTTTTTTCCGGGAATAGCGAAAGTAGATCCGGAAAATTTTACCGTAGAGGAAAAATTAATTTTTGATTCTAAAGATGGCAGTCCTAAAGGATTGAAGCGAAATATAGAGGGGGATACCTTGTATTATATTAATGCAAGTTATGCTTCGAGTGGGGGCATTAATAAAGGAGTATTTAGGATGTCCATCTATGAAGGACAAATTCCGGTAGTGCCATTTATAGCAGAGAGAGAAGGCTTATTCAATGGCTTGGCTATAGCTCCGGTGACTAAAGAAATTTATATTTCGGATGCAAGAGATTACCAGCGGGCAGGGTGGCTTTGGCGATATTCTGCGGGAGGGGAATTGTTGGATTCTTTTCAGGTCGATTTGATACCGGGGGAAATAGTATTGAAAACGAAATAGGGGTGAGGCATGAGTTTGTGTAAACAATGTGGCGGGGAGGTAAATTGTGGTTTAAATGAATGCTGGTGTCTGGATTTGCCCAATATTTTGCAAAAAAGTGACCAGGGAGGTTGTCGGTGTAGGACATGTACGGTAGAGGAAGTGAGATCTTCGATCGAAAAATATATTGCTGAGCTTACAAAAGAGAAGAGGGAGGTCATAAAATCAATGGGAGTTCCAAAGAAGTTGATCGAAAAGATAGATTACGAAATAAATGAGGAGGGGAATTTTGTATTCACTACCTGGTATCATCTGAGAAGGGGTAATTGCTGTGGAAGCGGCTGCATCAATTGTGCTTGGAAAACGTAGATTTTAAGACTAAAATAGTCTCGAAAAATAGGATCCGCGTGAGGAGGCCGGATGACAGACCGATAGGGATGGTGCCGGAGGTTTGCCGACGGTACGGCACTCAGGAGGACACCGACCCGTCTTACCGCATGACAAATATTTATCTAAGGATAATTTTTTACGGTAAGACGGGGCACGCCCAAAGTAATCATTTATTTCTTCGATGAAGGGGGCAAGGTAGGTCTCACCTCTATTTTGCTAGGTAAAGTTCTGGCCGGCATTCTCATCAAATCCACAACGAGTTGGCCGATATCTTCCGGTTGTATTTTCCAAGAATCCTCATCGCTCGGTATATTTCCATTAAAATTAGTAGCAACTGAGCCCGGCATGATCGTTGTCACACGAATTTCGTATTTTCTCAGATCCAACATCGCTGCTTGTGTAAATCCGACCACAGCGAATTTGCTGGCATTGTAAGCGGTGCCACCTGCAAAGAAATTAGTTCCTGCCAGACTGGCAATCGTTATCAGAAAGCCTTTCGTCTCTTTTAGTGCTTCGATAGTTGATTTTGTAGTGTTAAAAACGCCAGTGACATTGGTATTTATCACTTGATTCCAATCTTCACTAGTCAATTCATCTATCGCTGAAAATTTTCCCACACCCGCATTGGCCACCACCAAATCTAACCTACCCCATTTGGCAATAATGGATTCCACAGCATTCACTTCATTATTGTAATCAGCTACATCAGACTGGAGTATCAAAAGATTATCTGAATTTTTTAAATGTCGTTGCGCCTCTTTCAAAGCGTCTAAATTCCTGCCTGAAATCGCGACCTTCATATCCTTATTGATCAATGCCTCTGCAATGCCTAAGCCAATACCTTTTGAGCCACCCGTGATATAAGCTACTTTGTCTTTGAAAATGTCCATATTATGTTACAAATTTTAAATTTAATTGAAAATATCGAAATAGAATAAAGGAAATACCCTGGAGCAGATCTTTCTATTTCCTTAATTCCCCTTAATCTAACCTTTGAAATAAAAAAGGCCTGCCAATTGTTGTAAATAATTGGTAGAATATATTTAAATTCTACTAAGGGAGCTTAAACGAGAATATCTTCCTCCTTTAATTGCTTGCGTTTAAAGGGTCTTATGATAAGTCTGATGCCTCGGTCATAACTAAAATAGCCAATTAACCAGTTGGTCAATGCAATTAATCTGTTTCTAAAACCTACCAAGGCCAATAAATGGACAAACATCCAAATAAACCAAGCGAAAAAGCCTTGTGTTTTGAAATTTTTAATGTCGACTACAGCTAAATTTCGACCAATCGTTGCCATACTGCCTAAATCTCTGTATCTGAATTTTTTCAATTCCTTGCCTCTGCTCAGTCGTACAAGGTTAGCGGCCAATAATTTTCCTTGTTGAATTGCAGTTTGGGCAAGCATAGGATCTCCATGTGGCTTTTCGGCAGTAGACATTAAAGCTACATCACCTATGGCATAGATGTCCTTCATATTTTGAAGTTGACTAAATTCATCTACTCTTAATCTTCCGTTCGCGATACTTTGTGTGGGAATACCCTTTGGAAAATTCCCTGTCACTCCGGCCGCCCATATCAAAGTTTTAGCAGGGAGCATTCTATTGTCAGTGTACACATTTTCGCCATCGTAATTGCTGACGAGGGTGTTGAGCCAAATTTTAACATTGAGCTTATCGAGAAATTTGTAAGCACTGTCAGAAGATTCTTTACTCATTGAATTTAGTAATCGATCAGAGGCCTCCACTAAATGAACGGACATGCGACGCAAATCCAAATCGGGATAATCATTCGGTAAAACGTGCTTTTTCAACTCCGCTAATGCCCCTGCAAGCTCCACACCTGTCGGACCGCCTCCCACAATGACATAGTTCATCAACTTCTCTCTTTCCTTCAAGTCATTGGTGAGTAATGAATCTTCGAAATTTTGAAGGATTAAACTCCTCATGTTCAAAGCTTCAGGAATTGTTTTCATCGGCATACTTAATGCCTCGATGTTTTTGTTTCCGAAATAGTTGGTCTTAGAGCCCGATGCAATAACGAGAAAATCATAGTTCAGAACTCCTGTGGTGGTAATTAAAAGCTTCTCTTCCTTCACGATTTCGAGTACTTCTGAAAGACGAAAGTTTATGTTTTTCTGTTTCTTAAAGATCTTTCTAATAGGATAGGCAATGGAATCGGGTTCGAGCCCGGCAGTTGCCACTTGATACATGAGGGGTTGGAAATTGTGATAATTATTTTTATCTAGCAAGACGATTTGAAAGCGATGATTTTGCAATTTTTTTGCCAATGTCAATCCTGCAAATCCACATCCGACTATCACTACTCTCGGTAGGTTGGAATCAGTTATATTCATCTCTTGCATAAAATCAAATTTTAAATTAAAGATACAAAATTTCCGCCATCTTTCTTTTATTCTGTATTAGTACAATATTTTTTATGATTCTTTGGTTGGCAAAAAATCAAGGCTTCTTATTAGTAGACGTAAATACCTATAAAATATTATAAAAAAAGCCGGGAACTTTTAATTGAGTCCCGGCTTTATCAAAATTGTAAATAGAAGAAAATATCCTCTATTTATGCATCCATCTCCATAGAAAATTAATTTCCGGGTGGTAGTTTATCAGTTAAATTTTTTATTTATATCTTTTCTCGCAGAATTTCAAACTTACTTTTAAGTATGAAAGCTGTTCTTGATTCCAATAAGGAATTATCGTTAGAGTTCGAAGTGTATTTGGGTTATAAATCCAGATATTTTAATTCATTACCGGACTGCACGAGCAGAGATATTCATGAAATTTAATACAGATAATATTAAACTACGTCCGGTGGAGGTGAATGTATTTCTACAAAATCTTGGGGGATTAATAAACAATTTAAGGTGCATTTGAGCTTTAAATGCAGATTCAGCAAATCTACTTTTTCAGTACGATGACAAAAGTTAAAATGCGGAATTTCATCTTCCATTTCAGAACTGCTTTGCAAGGGCGCTTCAGATTCACTATCTGTAAGGTCAATACAATTAGAATCTACGGGTACGATTTTACTCAGAAAGGAGACCATCGTAGCACCTGTATCAAATGGATTGTCTATCAATTTATCCTTATACACAAAAACAGCAGATATTTGATGCAACAGTACCACTGTTAACACTCCTACAATTCTGAATTGTAAAATAAGAGTTCTTATCTTCTGCATAGAACAAAGGTAACATACGAAATAAAAAACTAGTTCTGTCAACCGTCATAAATATATCAATTTTTTGAAAATCAAAGTATATAATAAAAATATATATGTATAATATTATTTAAATCATATTGATGTGTGACTAAATAGGAATATTAATTTCCTATTAATTGTGCTTTATAGATTAAATTCTCCTTATAAAATTCTGATTTCAAAAAAATTAACTCTTTTAACTTAAAATTCAACAAGCAAATATGTAGTATTGATCCAAATTAGGTATTATGGAAATATTTGTTTTAGTAGTCGTCATAGGGATAATTGTTTTAGGTATCCTTTTATTTAAAACTAATATTTTTTCAAGGAAGGTTGGCTATATTAAAGTAGATCCTTCGTGGAGGATAATTTTGGAAAAAGAGGTGCTTTATTACGAGAAACTTGATAAGCAGGGGAAAGAGCGATTCGAGAAGTTAATTGCTAATTTTTTAAGCTATACGAAGGTTACAGGGATAGGGTTTACAGCAACTTTAACAGATAAATTGATGGTGGCTTCTTCAGCTATTATCCCGGTAATGGGCTTGAGTGAATTTTATTCTTATCCGAATATTTCCGAAGTGTTATTATATTCTGATAGATTTAATCCCCACAATTACGATACAGAAGGGAATGACAGAGATGTACTGGGCATGGTGGGAAGTGGTGTAATGAACGATAAGATGATATTATCAAAGCCTGCATTGTACGAGGGCTTTAAAGCTGGGACCTCGAGAAATGTTGGCATCCATGAATTTGTACATTTGATAGACATGGCTGATGGAGCTGTGGATGGCTGTCCGGAAGTTCTTTTAGAAAATCAATGCTCAATTCCTTGGATGGATTTTATTAGAAAGAAAATCTTGGAAATCCAATCCGGCAAATCGGATATTAATCCGTATGGAGCTTCTAGCAAAGTGGAGTTTTTTGCAGTAGCATCAGAATATTTCTTTCAAAAGCCGGGATTGATGAAAGCGCGGCATCCGGAATTATATGAACATCTAAGTGAATTCTTTCAACAGGAGATTTAGGATTTTTAATTACGAATCACGAATTACGAATTACGAAATGCGAAATCTGCTATTTCTTCTTTCGCTTAGGTTTAGGTGAAAAGCCCTTCATGTCCTCCCGCTCGATTTCCTTCATCAAGGTTTTTAGATCCATGGGATTTTCTTTCGAAAAATCGATGGTCTGTTCATAGGAAGTAGTGTCAATCTCCACCCTTTCGATGGCTTTGCCCAAATATTCTTCTATCTCTGCCAGCAGAGGTTTTTCTTCGCTGCTACAGAAGGAAACTGCCAGCCCTTTTTGCACCCCCCGGCCCGTTCTACCCACCCGGTGGACATAATTTTCAATCTGATCAGGCAAATCATAGTTAATCACATAATCAACATTGGCTATATCAATCCCGCGCGCCGTCACATCAGTAGCAATGAGCAGCTGCAAAGCCCCACTCCTGAACGAAGACAATACTTTAAACCTATCAAATTGATCTTTGTCACCATGCAAGGTCATAGCTGTTATCCCTACCCGCTCCATCGCCTTCATCACACGCTCGGCTCGCACTTTTGTCCTGACAAAAACCAGTATTTTGCTATCCTTATTTTCATTGATTACCCGTTCGAGAAAAAAACGCTTGTCATCCATTTCAATAAAAGCCACCGAATGCGTAACATTCTTGGATACAGGATCTTTCGGTGAAATCTGTATTCGGATCGGTTTGGTCACCAATGAATAAGCCAATTTTTTTATTTTTTCATCGATAGTTGCAGAGAAAAAGAGGGTCTGCCTACGCCCCGGCAAAAATCTAAGCAAATCTTTTATATCCTTGATGAAGCCCAGATCCAACATGTGATCCGCTTCATCCAAAACCAAAATTTCAATTCCGGAAAGATCCAAATGCCCCTGATGCACAAAATCAAATAATCTCCCGGGTGTGCTTATCAGAATATCAATCCCTTCTTCTAATTTCTTGATCTGAGGATCCTGGTCTACACCTCCGTGGATGGTAGTTGCTTTAACTCTGGTCTTATTGGCAATTTTATTGAAAACCTCCGTGACTTGTAAGGCGAGCTCTCGCGTAGGCACCATTACGAGTGCCTTAATACCGGATCTTCGCTTGGATCTTTTTCTTTCGTGAAGAATATTTATCACCGGAATAGCAAAGGCTGCGGTTTTCCCTGTACCCGTCTGTGCAATTGCCAAGACATCTTCTCCCTTCAATATCGAAGGGATAGCCTTATATTGAATATCAGTTGGTCTTTTAAAGCCGAGTCGATCTAAATTATTTTTAATTTCTGATTCTATATTATATTCATCAAATCGCATGGGGCCTATTTTTATTAATTGAAAATCAGAAATTGAAAATTAAGCGTACTGCTCGGTATCTATCTGACCATTAAAAACCAAATGGGCAGGCCCGCTGAGCCAGATATTGCAGAACAGATCCTCAGCTCTATCGAATTCGACTTTCAATTCGCCCCCTCTCGTTTGGACAGCTATTTTATGACTGCCTCTGAGTTTGTTTTTATAAACATGTGAAATGGCCGCCGCTGTTACCCCGGTTCCGCAGGAAAGTGTCTCATCTTCAACCCCGCGCTCGTAGGTGCAAACTTCAATGTTTTCAGGATTCTCTTTTACGAAATTGACATTAATACCTTGTAACACGAACTCTTCACTGTTCCTGATTTTTCTTCCTGATTCCTTAATGTCGATATGGTCTAAGTTGTGAACAAACTTTACATAATGTGGAGATCCGGTGTCGAGAACATAATCATAACCACTGTTCCTAATATTGTACACATTGGTCATATTGATTTTTATAATCAAAACCTCATTTTTGACCACCACAGCAGTATGCAGCCCATCGGACGCTTCGAAAACGCACTTTTCATTTACCCAGCCCAAAAAATTGGCGTGAGCGACAGCACATCTGGAGCCATTCCCGCAAAGACTCGACTTTTTGCCGTCCGAATTGAAATAGTGCATAAAGAACTCACTTTTTTCTCCCGCCTGCATTTTCTCTAGGACAATGAAGCCATCAGCACCAATTCCAAATTTACGGTCACATAAATTAGCTATTAAAGAAGAATCCCCTCTGCTTTCTGCATTGAAATCTTCATCCAGACAGATGATAAAATCATTTCCGGTGCCCTGATATTTATAAAAGTTTAATTTCATTTTGTAATTGTATCTTTTGTTTTAATGGGAGCCGGATCAAAATAAAGGAAATCTGTTTCCTCAAAACCCGGCGCAACGCCCAGAGTAACATGTCGGTAAATCATGACTGCAAGTAAAGTACTCAATACAATACCGCCTAAGAAGGATACTTTCCAGCCCCAAACATTCCCCATGTACTTTCCATCATCCTTCTGCTTAAAAATATTCATTTTTGATGCTCTTATTCTTAGTTGGAACAAAAATAAGCGTTTACGGTTTATTAAAAGAGTGATATTGAAAATAATTCGGCTTTATTTCACACCAAAAACAGTAGAATGAATGTTTATAATGATATTCTATTGTTGAATATATAATTTCCGAAATGTATTCCGTATTTTCTTTGTTTTTTAATCAGATAAGTATGAAAAATAACATATTTTTAGTCATATTAATCGCTGTGCTAAGCTCAATGACGACTTTTTTTGCTATTCGTTATTTAATGCCGGGTGATCAAGTAGTTGTTCGTGAAAAGGTTCATACGCAATTTGCCAATGACATCTATCTCAATAAAGGTTTTCAAAGAAATATCACCTCTTTTGCACCCACCTCATTTACTTTAGCAGCTGACAAAGCTTTGAAAGGTGTCGTTTCGATCCTTGCGAGGAAGGGTGGGGAGGATTTTTGGGGTAAATATTCCCCGGGCGAGTCCTCAGGAAGTGGTGTAATTATTAGCAATGACGGATATATTATTACCAATAATCATGTTATTGAGAATACGAATGAGATAAGAGTTCTTATGGATGACATGCGTGAATATGATGCTATTATCGTCGGAACTGATCCCACCACTGATATGGCTTTGTTGAAGATTGAAGCTACTGATTTGCCCTATTTGATTTTTGCCGATAGTGATACTTTGATGATAGGAGAGTGGGTATTGGCGGTGGGAAATCCTTTCAGACTAGCTTCGACAGTTACTGCAGGAATAGTCAGTGCGAAGGGTCGGAATATTAATATACTAAATAAGGAATTTGCTATAGAATCATTTATTCAGACGGATGCAGTGGTCAATCCCGGAAATAGCGGGGGAGCTTTGGTGAATACGAATGGGGAGTTGGTCGGGATTAATACGGCCATTATTACGGAATCGGGACGTTATGAGGGTTATTCTTTTGCCATTCCTTCGAATTTGGTTTTGAAGGTAGTGGAGGATTTGAAGGAGTTTGGACAATTACAGCGCGGCTTGTTGGGCGTTACGATAAGTAATTTAGATTGGGGGATGGCGAGAAAGTTTGGATTCGAGAAGGTGCGTGGCGTCATCATAGAGCGGGTCAATCCCAAAAGTAGTGCCTCAGACGCGGGCTTGCAGCGCGGGGATGTTATTTTGACTATTAATAGTGCCGAGGTCAACAGTTTTCCACAGCTTCAGGAGCAGGTGGGGCGTTACAGACCGGGGGATAAGATCACAGTAAGCCTTTTTCGGGAAGGAATGGTTTTGTCCAAGGAACTGATTCTGAAGAATTCATTGAATACCACCGATATGATCAGTGTTCGCACAGATGCTGTTTTGGTTGATTTGGGATTCGAGCTCAGGAATCTGACGGCAGAGGAGGAAGTTATATTTAAGCAGAAAGGTGTGATCGTGGCGAGTATTTACAAGAACAGTATTATTGAAAGTACCAATATGGATCCGGGCTTCGTGATTACTACTGTCAATGAAAAACCAATATTTTCCGTAGACGATCTATTGCTTGAAATAGAAAGAGCTGATGCAATCGTTTCTCTCAGTGGATATTACAACCGCTACAAGGGAAAATACTATTATGAATTTAGCAAATTGCAGGATTTAGAGAATTAGAATTTTGTGGGCGTATCCCCTTCGCTGCTCTACGGGGTCGGCGTATTACGGAGTTCCGTCTTGACGCCACTTCGTTACATCATGACCGCCCTTTGTGACGTCCTCCATTCTCGCTGCATTAAAATTCCAAATCCTGCGTTACTCTCGTATTTGAATCAGTCATTTATTTCTATAAAATCCTTGGATTCAAATACTCGAAAGCCTTGACTTTGGAATTTTCTTGTCAGCGATGGTGAATTTGTCAGCGATGGTGAATTGTATAAGAAATTACCAAATGAATAGATTAGGTTAAGGAACTATCTCTATACCAACTTTTTAACCTGTAATACCTAGCTTTTCAATTATAAATCCTCTCGTCCTCATCTCCGCATAATTGCCACGCTGACCTTTGATAGCAAATCCCGTATGACCACCAAATCGAACAGCGTCTAAAGTCACGTAAGGATTTTTTTCTGCAATGGCAAATGGGAAACAATTTTCTCCAAAAATGGGATCATTTAATGCGTTTATAATCAAAATAGGTGTTTCGATATGGGGTAAAAAAGTATTGGGGCTACTTTCTTTATAAAACTCTGATGAATCTTTGTAACCATTTATCGGCGCTGAGTACCAATCATCAAAATCCTTCCATACGCTCACCTTGTCTAAATTTCCCGGATCAAATATGTCGGGAAATTGGACCGATTTACTTTTTATTTTCTCCTTTAACTTGTTCAAAAAACGTTTTTTCAAATAGAAATTTTGCCATAAATCCAGACGATTGGAACATTCTTCCAGATCACAGGGACTTGATATGGCTACCACACCTTCCAATCTAGCGTTGATTTCATTTGATCTCAAAGTCGCTAACTTTGTAGACATATTGGCTCCCATACTTACCCCGACCAGAATAATCGACTCATAACTATTTTTGCTGACTGCGTAATTAAGTAGCTCATGGAGGTCATCTATCTGTCCATGTCCGTAGAGTTGGGCTGTTAAATTAATTTCCTCACTGCAGGATCTGCAATTCCAAGACAATATATCTATATCCATATCCTCGATTTCCCTAACGATGCCTGTGATATAGCCGCGCTCAGCATTTCCCTCGAGGCCATGGGTGATCACTACTAAATTTTTAGAGTCTTTGGTCAACCAATACAAATCCAGGAAATCATCATCAGAAGTTGTAAATCGCTCCCTTTCCCACTTTGGCATCACTAGCTTTCTGAAAGCATTTCCAAGAATTGTTTGTAAATGCCCATTAAACTGTATTAACGGCGGCTTCACATTCCTACTCATTTTCAGTAGCTAATTTTATTTGATTCAACTCCCCCAATGCGTGGTATTCCTTCATATCAGTAGCTATATTGATGCCTTTGTTGAAGATGTCTAATGCCTCCGTATTATTTCCGAGAAGCTTTTGTAAACTTCCATAATGGTAATATGTACCTATATAACGAGGATAGGATTCCAATAAAATTTGATATTGACTTATAGCCTCATCCCATTTCTCCAATTTTTCATATTCCTTGGCTAGGGCAAATATTAGGAAAGGATCCTCAGGTGAATTTTTTAAAAATTCTAAAATCTGTGAAAAGCGAGACATACAAAGAATTTAATTTGGATACCTTTAACATTTTATCAGTCTAGATGTTACAAAGGGTACCTGAAATAAAAATAGGTTTACTATATTTGTTAAAATTTTTAATAAAAATACAAAGTATGAAGTTTTTAGTTTGTGTAAGTCAAACTCCTGATACTACTGCAAAGATATCTTTTAAAGATAACGATACAAAGTTTAATGAGAATGGAGTTCAATTTATAATGAATCCATATGATGAATGGTATGCTTTAGTGAGAGCAGTTGAATTGGTTGAGAAAAATGGTGGCTCTGTAACGCTCCTTACAGTAGGTGGCCCGGAAACAGAAACCAATATAAGAAAAGGACTCGCCATCGGGGCTGATGATGCCGTGAGAATAGATAGTGAGCCGAAAGATGCCCATTTCGTCGCATCTCAAATAGCTGCATTTGCTAAGGACAAAAATTTTGATATCATATTTTTAGGAAAAGAGACCATTGACCACAATGGCTCAATTGTAGGACCAATGGTGTCGGAAATGCTCGACATACCTTTCATTTCATATGCGAATAATTTAGAAATAGATGGCTCCAAAGCTACTGTTTCTCGAGAGATTTCCGGGGGCAATGAAACAGCTGAGGTAGAATTGCCATTCGCATTGAGCGCCGCAAAGGATATGGCAGAGCAAAGAATCCCTAACATGAGAGGAATTATGATGGCGCGAAAAAAGCCTCTTGAAGTTATTCCTGCAGTTGATGTAGCATCCAATTTAAACCTTGTGAAATTTGATCTTCCACCTGCGAAAGGCAAGGTCAAAATGATCGATGCTGACAACATGGATGAATTGGTAAGATTGCTTCATGAAGAGGCCAAAGTTATTTAAGGTAGAAAGCATTTTTCTTTCTTTTTGTACCTCTATTTTTTTTAAAATAAAAAATACATAAATGATACTTATTATAGCCGAAAACACCGGTAAAAAGATAAAAAAAGCAACTTTCGAAGCTATTACCTATGGCAGAAAAGTAGCTGAAAAGAATAATGACGAGGTTTCAGTTTTGATATTGGGTTCTGCCGATAATGCTGATGCTGTGCTGGAATATGGTCCTGATCATGTTTTTCATTTGAATAAAAGTGAATTGGATGCTTTGGATTCACAAGTCTATGCCAAAGTCATTTCTGATTTTGCTAAAGAAAAAGCTGCTAGCTTAGTGATTGTCAATCATTCTCACATGGGAAAAAGCATCGCCGGAAGGCTTGCAGTGCGTTTGAATGCCGGAATCGTCAGTGGAGTTAACTCCGTACCGCAAGATTCCGGGGATTTCAGGATCACAAAACCTGTTTTTTCAGGAAAAGCTTTGGCTACTTATGATATTACCTCCGCTGTTAAAATTATTTCTTTAGCTTCCAATGCTATTCAACCGGAGAAAACTGAAGCTAAGACATCAGTAGAGTCAATTGATATTTCTCTACCTACTGCAAAAGTAAAAGTGATAGATTCTAAAGTTCAGACAGGAATCACCCCATTACCTGAGGCTGAAAAAGTGGTTTCCGGAGGGAGAGGTCTAAAAGGACCTGAGAATTGGGGTATTTTGGAAGAATTAGCGGACGCTTTAAATGCGACTACTGCTTGTTCAAGACCGGTGGCAGATGCCGATTGGAGACCGCATCACGAACATGTGGGTCAGACAGGTGTGGCTATCCGACCGAATCTTTATATCGCCATAGGTATTTCGGGAGCAATCCAACACCTGGCAGGTGTAAACAACTCCAAGTGTATTGTAGTTATCAATAAAGATAGCGAAGCACCGTTTTTTAAAGCTGCCGATTATGGTGTTAATGGTGATTTGTTTGACGTAGTACCGAAATTAACTGCAGCCGTTAAGAAATTTAACGAGTCCAATAGTTAGTTCTTTATTAAAGAAATTTATAAAATTTTTTTATTTGCTAAACATGTTTGACTTGATTTAGTAAATTTACATTAGTATTTAGTCTTAAGATTGTCGATGAGAAAAATAGAACTGGATATAGTAGCCTTGTCTCACAGTGTGGGTCAGTCCCATAATTATGCTGTTGTTCTGGGTGAGAAGGATGGAAATAGGAGATTACCGATTGTTATTGGTGGATTTGAAGCGCAGGCAATTGCTGTAGCTATAGAAAGGATGATACCCAACCGTCCGCTGACGCACGATCTCCTCAAGAACTTTATGGAATCATATCATATCCAACTGAAGGAAATTATTATTTCTGATTTGGTGGAGGGCGTTTTTTATGCCAAATTGGTCTGTAAGCAAGAAAATGGCGAAACATTGGAAATAGACAGCCGCACTTCCGATGCACTTGCGATGGCTGTGCGATTTGGCTGCCCTATCTTTACTAATGAATTTATTTTGGACTCCGCCGGAATCGTAATGGAGGAAGAGGAGGGAGCTGCAGAAATCGCAGATGAAGAAACGGAAGACCAAAGTACAGCCGCTGAATCGCTTTCTACTTATTCGATTGATGCATTGAATTCCCTGCTGGCAGATGTTTTGGCGGAAGAAGATTATGAGCGCGCTGCCAAGATAAGAGATGAGATCAGTAGGAGGTCAAAGAATAGTTAAGATTTTTCTATCCTATATTTATCTAGATTCAAATACAAATTACTGGTTCAACTCCCTACGGAGTTGGTGAATGGTTTCGATATACCCCGAGTTGCAGCCTTTCAGGCTTTACTCGGGGTTATTGATGTTTTACTCCTACGGAGTAATCTTCTGAACGCATTCTCTCTGCGAAAATCCGCGAGATCTGCGGGAGCCCTTTTTTAAACCATTTTTAGGTTTTCTTCAACTCCCTCCAAAGTAATCGAAATTTATAGTCAGAACTACTGACAAGCGCAGCTTAGTCCCCTTCGCGCGCTTAAAAATGTTCCGACATGCCACCATTTGTCATAAAAATCCTGCACCTTGGCGGCTTGGCGGCTCTGCGAGCAATATATACCGTATCAATGCATTACAAACAAATTTTGATGGAAATAGAAAAGTATGCGACCCGCTCCGGGGTCGAACCGATGGGGTGATATTATTTCTAACATAGTTTGACCCACTCCGTAGGTCAAGATTTCGAAAAGGAATGCAATCAATTTATTCTAAATTCTTGTGAAGAAGAAAAAGAAATGTGGGAGAACCATTAAGTTTAAGAATTTTAAGTCCTTAATGAAACCCTTAATGTCCCTTAATTCCTTCATGTTGAAGATTTTTCAATACTTTTCAAGGTTTGATATTTGATTTAGAAAGATATTTTTATCAAATCATAGGACAAAGCTCTACCGACATACTCTGCGAGCAATAATCTGGACCAAAACTGTGCCTTCTATGAGAATTGTATCTGCGAAAATCCGCGCGAACTGTGGGAGACCCCCTCATTCTAATTCCTCCTATTTAATTAATTTTCTTATTTTTAAGGGAATTTATGACAAAATTACTTGTATGCCTTATAGAATTGTGATAATCATTACTTTTTTTCTTTTGAATTCATTTCAGCTATTCTCTACCCTGACTCCAGACCTCAAGTACTATCTCCCTGACATTGAATATGATAAAAATATACCCACACCTAAACAATTTTTTGGCTTCGAAATAGGAGAATGGCACGTCTCCCATGAAGGAATGGTGCAGTATATGAAGATGCTGGGTGAAAAGTCCGATCGAGTAAATTATAAGGAATATGGTAAAACATACGAGTATAGACCATTGGCATATCTAGAAATTACCTCTGCCGCGAATCAAAGAAATATTGAAGAAATAAGAACGCAACATCTTCGTATAAGTGACCCTTCAGAAGAAGATTTGAATCTGTCCGAGCACCCGGCCGTACTTTATCAAGCCTATGGCGTTCACGGCAATGAAGCCAGCGCGACCAATGCTGCTATTCTCGTTGCCTATTATTTAGCGGCAGCCAAGTCAGATGAAGTCGAAGTTATGTTGGAACAATTGGTGATAATTCTAGATCCTTGTCTAAATCCAGACGGATATAACAGATTCACTACCTGGGTCAACATGAACAGAAACAAAAATTCTACCTTCGATCCCAATGACAGAGAATTTAGCGAACCGTGGCCGGGTAGCAGGACCAATCATTATTGGTTTGATCTCAACCGAGACTATTTAGTCGCCCAGCATCCTGAAAGCGCGGGAAGAATTTCACTTTTTCACCGTTGGAAACCTAATGTCTACACGGATTTTCATGAGATGGGCTCCAACTCTTCCTACTTTTTTATGCCGGGAGTACCTGAACGAACTTTTCCCGGTACGCCTGCCCGCAACCAAGAAATAACCGAAAGTATCAGCCTCTATCACGCAGAAGCTCTCGATAAAATCGGGTCTTTGTATTTTACCAAAGAAAGTTTCGATGATTTCTACATCGGAAAGGGCTCGACTTTCCCCGACCTCAATGGCTGTATAGGGATTTTATTCGAACAAGCCAGCTCGCGGGGCTTTGCTCAGGAAACTGAAAATGGTTTGCTCACCTTCGCTTTTACCATCAGAAATCAAATCGCCACCTCACTCTCCAGCCAGAAGGCAAGCTATGAGATGAGGGAAGAACTGCTCCAATTCCAAAGTCAATTTTACAAGAATGGTATCAGATCAGCCGCACGCTATGGCTCACAGGGTTATCTCTTTGGTGATGCATACGACAAATCTCGCGCTGAATTGCTCAATGAAGTACTATTGCGACATGAGATTGAAGTGTTTTCCATATCAGAGGATATCACTTTGAATGGAAAAAATTTCAAGAAGGAGAATTCTTTTTTCGTTCCGGCTAATCAAACCCAATTTCAACTGATAAGTGGAATTTTTGAAACGCAGACAGAATTTCAAGACAGTATTTTTTATGATGTATCATCTTGGACCTTACCGCTGGCTTTCGGTTTAGATTTCGAGAAAGTTGACCCTGCTCATAAAATGAATTTAGGAAGTGAAGTGGTAGCTAAAGGACAATTTCAGTCCGCTTATCTAATCAAGAAAAGTGAATATGCTTATTTAATGTCTTGGGATGATTTCTATGCTCCGAAAGCTTTAAATATGTTGCTCGAAAAAAATATTAGAGTCAAATTAAGCAATGAACCCTTCTCCATACAAGACTTAGAGTACAGCCGAGGTACACTTGTTATTCCTGTAGCAATGCAAGAAATGTCTTCTGATATTCTCTTCGATATTATTAAGTCAGTTTCATTGGGATGTAATATCAAATTTGTCCCGGTTTCTACGGGTTTAGCGGAATCAGGTTCTTCTCTAGGCAGTGGAAGCTTGTCACATCTGGTCAGACAAAATATATTGTTAGTTACCGGGGATGGAGTTTCATCCTACAATGCGGGCGAGATCTGGCATTTGCTTGACCAACGCTACGATATAGTGGTGACGAAGGTGGAAGGAGACAGGATGGGCAGAGTAAATCTGGCAAAATACACAAGCATCATTATGCCGGAAGGGAATTATTCAGAATTTTCTAGTGGAGATGTGGAGAAAATAAAATCATGGATTAATGGTGGAGGAACTTTGATCACAATTGGGAGGGCTGTTGAATGGCTTTCGAACAATAATCTATTGAAAATGGAAAAAAATGAAGCTTCACCGAAACCTGAAAATACCTCTCAGGAGCCGAGAGCTTACAATCAATACGCCAAAGATAGGGGCGGAGAATATTTAGGAGGAGCTATTATCCAAGCGAATGTCGATCTGACTCACCCGCTTCTTTATGGCTATCATAACGGGCAATTGCCGGTATTTAGACGTGGGAAGGATTTCTGGAAGCCGGGCAAGAATCTTTATTCTACGCCTATGATTTATTCAGAGGAGGCATTGATGAGTGGATACATTCATAAAAATGCCTT
>CALCSX010000207.1 GCA_937894165.1 uncultured Saprospiraceae bacterium
GATATAATTAACCAAAAAATGGAAAATCAAGAAGTAGAAGAGAAATTCTTTCCCCGCGGAGCAATAGCCTTTTTCGCAATTGTCATAGCACTTAGTATGATAATATGGTTTAGCATTTATTTCCTAATGTTAGCACGTCATTAAATATATTTAAATGGATAAATTCGAAAAACTAGTTATCGGCTTTGCTTTAGGCATGATGGCAATATTTGTTTTCTTTGTTTTATTGGCAGCCAGAAATCAAGATATTTCAGTTGCTGACTGCTTGCCTTATGAAGCTCGTTACCTTGAACCGGGTGTGAAAGAACTAAATGATTCGACTTTTCAAATTATTTATGTGGCAGGAATGTGGCAATTCGAACCTTATGAAGTATATCTTCCGGTAGGGGCAGAGGTAGATATGTATCTGACCTCGAAAGATGTTGTTCACGGTTTTCAGATTTATGAAAAAAATATTAATCTGATGGCGGTATATGGCTCAGTAACCAAAGCTACTACCAGATTTACAGAACCCGGTGTGTACAGAATTGTGTGCCACGAATATTGTGGTACAGGTCATCAAATGATGGCTTCTGAAATAATTGTTTACGAAGAATAAAATCCCCCAAATGTATCTAACTAAGACACTTAAATATAATTTATTTTTTACCTTGTTCATTCCGATGGTGGTGCTTATCCTAGGAATATATCATGGTCTACTACAGACTTTGTACAGAGCCGGGATCATAAGCAGCACCTCTTTTTTTGGATTAGAATATTACCAAGGACTAACCATACATGGTGTTGTAAATGCCATTGTCCTCACTACCTTCTTTGCCGTTGCCTTTGGAAACTATATTATGGCATTTTACATGAAAAAGTCTCCCAACGGCACATGGACGACTATTTCTTCAATTATGATGATTGTGGGAACGCTGATAGCTGCTTTTTCTATGCTGGAAGGTAGTTCCAGTGTATTATACACATTTTATCCCCCATTGAAAGCTAGTCCTTTGTTCTATATTGGAACAACACTTTTGGTAGCGGGCAGCTGGATCCCTCTTTTTGTATGGCTAAGGATGTATCTAGACTGGAGAAAGGCAAATCCGGGGGTTAAAGTTCCTTTGGCAGTATTAGGAAATCTGGTCAACTTTATAGTATGGTTTACTTGTAGTTTGGCTGTAGCTTATGAAATTATTTTTATGTTGATCCCTTGGTCTATGGGCTGGGTGGAAGGAATCAATATCCCATTGAGTAGGACATTGTTTTGGTTTTTTGGTCACGCCTTAGTTTATTTTTGGCTTTTGCCTTCCTATATTGCCTTTTATACGATTTTACCGAAAGTGGCGGGTGGGAAATTGTATTCTGAAAACGCAGGAAAATTGGTTTTCTTCTTATTTATGTTGTTTTCAATTCCGGTAGGGACGCATCACCAGTTTTCAGAGCCGGCCATTCGCGCGGGAGTAAAGTTTTTTCAATCGATATTGACTTATGGGGTAGCTGTACCTTCTTTTATGACAGCTTTTACAATTGCAGCATCTTTAGAGTATGCAGCGCGAAAGCGAGGAGCGAAAGGATTGTTGGGATGGATGAGCAACCAGCCATATTTCGATACTAAAAAATATTTATTTGCCTATTTTATCAGTGGCTTAATACTTTTCCTATTTGGAGGTTTGACAGGTTTAGTAAATGCATCTTACAGTTTGAATAGTGTAATACATAATACATCATGGTTGCCGGGTCATTTTCATATGACTGTGGCGGGGCCTGTTTTTCTGGCTATTCTGGGATTGTCTTTATATATGATCATGAAAATTACGGGCAAGGAGGTGAAATATCCTGTGTTGAATCAGATGGTTCCGTATCTATGGTCAATTGGTGTATTAATATTCAGTTCAGGACTGATGATAGGTGGGTTGCTGGGGGAGCCAAGAAGAACTAATTTGGGCACGAGTTATTTGAATCCGGATAGCCCACTTTATAATCCTTCCTGGATTCCCACTACAGCATTAGCTGTTTTTGGCGGAATTTTAATGACAATTGCGGCCTTGACTTATTTTTGGGTATTTTTCGCATCTGTTTTCAGCAAGAGGGTGAACGAGCCGGAAGTGCATTTGCCTGTGGCAGAATCCTACCATAAAGAGAAATACAATCCATATTTGGAGAATATCAGACCATGGTTTATCGGAATGGTTGTTTTAATTATGATAGCTTATATTCCTGCCATTATGGACACCTTAAAATACAGTGGTGCCGATGCACCGCCTTTTGAACCTAATAATCCTATTCCAATGGAATTATATAAACCGATGGATGAAAATAAGCCCCCAAATGATTAAGAATTTTAGAGAAAAAGGGTGGAGCCTGTTAATTTTTTTGATAGTTCTCCCACTATTGATGTACGGTATATATAGTTTGGTATTTCGAAAAGCGGAGCACCTCCCATATTACGGTATGTCTCAAAACGTTGACAAGTACGTCATTCCGGATTTTGCATTTCTTGATCAGGATTCTGCCCTATTTTCTCAAAAAAACATGTTAGGAAAAGTAAGTGTTGTTAATTTCTTTTTTACAGTTTGTCCTACCATCTGTCCCAATATGACCAGAAATCTCTTGGTGGTTCAGAGGGAATTGGAAGCCTACGATCAATTCCAGATTGTATCACATACAGTCGATCCTTTGAGAGATACTCCGACAAAACTGAAAAAATATGCCTCCTCTTATGAAATAAATCAAGATAAATGGAGATTGCTGACCGGTAAAAAGGAAGATCTGTATTTTATGGCGAGAAGCGGATACTTTGTCACTGCCATTGAACCAATGAAAGGAGATGAGGACTTTATACATTCTGAAATCATCATGCTTATTGATGCCAAGGGGCATATTCGAGGTTATTATGAAGGCACAGATGAACAGGATATTCAACGACTAATTAAGGAAGCGACACTTATTTTGAATAGTTATTCGAACACTTAAATTTTTCGATAATAGTAAATATTAATTGAATTTATGTTAAAAATGAAAAATATTATATTGATTGTTCTTTTGCTAAATGGCTTTGTATTTAATATTTACAGTCAGGATACAACAACATTACATGATTCAATAGTTGAAGAAGTCGTAAATCCTGAGACCAATCCACAGCAAGAGTTCAGTGAGGTGAAAATTGCAGAGGGTAAGGAATTATTCAAAACATATTGCAAATCCTGCCATGCTATTACTACCCGTTTGACAGGTCCCGCATTAGCAGGAGTGGAAACGCGCGTAAAAAGATCTTGGATATATGAATTTGTCAGAAACTCCGCAGGTGTGATTAGTTCCGGAGATGCATATGCCAATGAATTATTTATCCAATATAATCAGGTCGAGATGACTCCTTACCCCAATCTAACTGATAATCAGATAGATTTGATCCTTGATTATATAAAAACTGAAGAATTAGCTGCCGCCAGTGCTCCTAAATTTAAAAGACCGGAAACCCTGCTCAAACCCTATCTGGGATTGAATCCCGGAAGCTATTATTCCTGGGCCTTGATTGGAATGTTTACATTTATCGTAGTGACTGCGACATATTTTGTTGTATCTGCAGGTGTAAAAGTTAATAAAAGCTAAATTTTTTACGTATATTCGTAGGAAATAATAGTTTCCATATGGATAGTTGCAAACTTTTGTGCCAAAATTGCGGTAAAATGCAATTTAGTCTGCTCAATTTCTGCAGTCAGAAAGAACTCTTCAATGTGAATGAAGCTAAAACCAGAATGACTGTAGGGAAGGGTGATATTTTATTTACTGAAGGACAGCCTTTAAATTACTTATATTGTTTGGAATCCGGACAAGTTAAGATAGTGAAAAAGGCGCCTAACGACAGAAGTATGATTATGCGTTGGGCAAGTCCGGGAGATTTTATTGGTTATAGAGCTGTTCTGATTAATAAACCCTATTCAGCTACAGCAATTGTTGCTGAAGACTCCACCCTTTGCAGAATCCCTGTTGATTTAGTGTGGGAAATATTCGAAACTAACCATGAATTTCGAGATGCAGCTTTAGAGGTGATGTGTAAAAGCCTTGAGGAAACTGAGAATAAAATGACGGATCTAGCTTACAGACCTGTCCTCGGCAGAATTGCTGAAGCTATTTTGACTTTCAAAGACAACGATTATAAGAAAGGTCTCGCCAGTAGATTGGCCTTCGAAATCAATAGAAAAGATCTAGCAAGTATGACCGGTACGGTCAAAGAAACAGTGATTAGGTGTATCCAAACCCTAAAAAAGGATGGAGTTATTAGTACACAGGGCAGCAAAATTTTCATTCTGGATGAGGAAAAGTTGGCTGAAATCAGTAAATTATATGATTAATTCCATTTTTTAAACAGCAATGAGTGTATTTTTTTCTCTTAAACGCATCTCTTTCATTATTTCCTGCTGACATAGTATTGTCCCATGCTGGCGCAAGTTTGAAACTTGTGCCTCTGCTAAATCTTTAATCTACAACTCTTTTAAAGCAATTTTACAGTTTAATAATTTTAAAAAATAATGCATAGCTCTAGATGAGGTGTAAGTTTTACTTGGTAATTGATTTTTCCTGCTGACATGGTATTGTCACTTTCCCCTCTTAAATTTGAGGATTATAATTAATTGAAATCTAGCGTGATGGAATTGAACGATCTGGACAAGTTTTATTTGAATTCGGATGAACCTATAAGGGGCTGCTTGTATGCTTTGCGAGATATAATTCTTAAAATGGATCCAAAAATTCAGGCAACCTGGAAGTTTGGCGGACCTTTTTTTTGCTACGAGAACAAAATTCTATGTTATCTTTGGATTGATAGAAAAAGAAAGCAACCCTATTTGGCTATGTACAAAGGCAATCAAATAAACCATCCTCTCTTGGAAGCAGAAGGCAGAGCTATGATCAAAGTGATGAGATTTCTCCCTAAAGAGGATTTGCCAATTGATCAAATTCAAGAAGTATTGAATATAGGTTTGAATATATATAAAGAAAATAATACAAATGGAAAAAAGTAATATTGACATAGATCCCGGATACTATAAATCCTATATTGATCAAGTTCCACAGATGAATCTATGGGAGGCATTCGCTACTTCCCTAAAGAATTTAGAAATGATGGATCTTTCTGATTTTAATCAAATAGGAGATAGGGTTTATGCACCTGCAAAATGGACGATAAAGGACATATTCCAACATGTTATTGACACAGAAAGGGTGATGGCTTACAGAGCTCTTCGTTTAGCTAGAAAAGATCAGACAGAACTACCGGGTTTTGATGAAAATATTTTCGCAGCAAATGTCCGGACACAGCATCGGGAATTAGAAGATTTACTAATAGAACTTGCTACCTTGAGGAAAAGCTCTTTGCTTTTATTCAAATCCATTGAACCCGGTAATTGGCACAATAAGGGGCTGTGTTCTGGGAAAATAATGACGCCTCTCACCCTGGCATTTATTATTTTAGGGCATGAATTGCATCACCTCAATGTCATCAGAGAGCGATATTTACCTTTATTACAAAAAATTTAGTTGAAATCTGGCAATCTGACTATGCCTTTCTAACCTAAACTAATTAACTTTTAGTAAGCCAACCTTGCTGCAATGCTATTTTTTCCAATTCTTCAACCAATTCTTCTGCATTTTCAGGCTCACCACTATGCTTAGCAATAGTCTTGGTATAATCTCCATTGGAATAGCTTAATTTTACAACTTGAAGATCAGGTATCATTGGATCCGTGTAGTTATCCGCTAATTCATTTAAATCAGCTTTTTCAAATTTTCTAATTAAAGAATTGAAATCCTCCTTGCTTAGGGTAGCTGTGTGAATGCCCTCCACGGCAGTGAAATTTCTCCCATTAAATTCAACCGTTCTATCGTTGTAAATTTTTAAACTATAGTTTGGACAAGGCCCGAAACAGGCAGATTTGGATAATTCCATCAAAGCAATTTTCTGATCCAATCCAACTAACTTATTCCTGTGGCAGGAAAGCATCATAACTGAAAATATAAGACTTAGTAAAACGGTTGATTTAATGTTCATTTTAATTAATTTTTAATGTTTTATAGGTATAAATATTTTCACCTTCTCTAATTCTAACCACGTAGAAACCTTGCCCCAACTGGTTTGTCGATAACCTGATCAAACCGGTTGAATTAACTTTTTTCTCCAAGATAAGTTTTCCGGAAATTTCATAAACAAAAACCTCGACCTCCTTGCCCGCTGTTTCTATAACCTCAATATTAAGGATTTCGGTAAATGGATTGGGGTATAATTTAAATTCCCTACCTACGTGCTGTGCATCCGGACCACAAAGGTTTAATTGACCTATTAAAGGCCTGAAATTACTTAATACTTGACGCATCACCTCTACCTGTCCATTTGAAAAGTAAAACATACACTGATCATCTGTGTAATCCATATAATTCATATGCGCATTCAAATGACCACAGGATATTTTCTCACCTTCCGGGCAACCATAATATGGGAAAGCTTGTGGAGGCGTATCGTCTATTTCATCATCTACAACACAACTTCCTTCCAATTCCCCCCAAATATGCCGAAGACCCAGCCAGTGACCCACTTCATGAGTCAGTGTCCTGCCCAATTTCTGCCTGTTTGAGGGGGTTGTTTCGCCAAATTTCACCTCTTTGTAATCAATGCACACCCCATCCTCTATTCCAATGTCTCTCGATTCAGGGAAAATAGCGAAACCTAAAATACTATTTGGCAGAGGCGTGATGTAGATGTTCATATACAAATCTGTATCCCAAGTGTCTGCTCCCCCCAAGCTGGTATGAAACAATCTGAACCTGCCATCACTCATTTCTGAAATGCCCGGCAAAAAAGCAGTTTGATAACGCATAATCCCATTAGTCGATTCACCCGATGGATCAATACTCGCCAAACAAAATTCAATACGCGGATTTCCTATGTTTGAATTAAAAATTTGGGGCACTTTACTGATATCTACATTCTTGCCGGTAAAATCTGCATTCAATATGTCGATCATCGTATAAACCAGATCATCACTCACATTTTGTGATTCCTCTTCATATACAATATGGACTACTACCGGAATAGTTAGATCATCAAACGATCTAGCCTCCACTCTGGAAAAGTCTTTGAGTCTAGCAAAATAACTCTTATCTTGAATTAGATGTTCTGCATAACAACGGTGCTGATTTTCTTGTCCATAGCAAGAAAAAACTACGATTATTAAGAGAGAAACAAATACTAACTTCAAGCGCATTGAAATTTAATCTTTTGGTGTAATTAAATCGTAAAGTTCATCAAGTTTAGGAGAAAGAATAATTTCAGTTCTTCTATTTTTGCTCTTATTGGCTTCGGAATCATTGGGAGCAACAGGATTATAAAGAGCTCTTCCGGATGCCGTCAATCTTGTGGGATCGACCCCGTAAGAGGATAAAATTTTAACAATGGTGGTGGCTCTGGTAACAGACAGATCCCAGTTTCTGTCTACCGTACCATCCGGATCTGTATGACCCTCTACATTGATATCAATGTCCGAATTTTCATTAAGGACATCAGCAAGTTTTTTCAAAGCTTCCTTCCCGGCATTGTCCAGCACATTTGAACCTTTGGCAAATAGTAGATTCTGACTGAGTGATACATAAACCTTTCCACCCTCTTGCCTGATGGATAAATCAGCATCGGAAAAGCCTAGAAGGGAATTGGCAATTTTATTTCTAAGATTGGTCATCACCTCCTCCTTTGCTGCAAGACTGGCTTTCAAAGCCTCCATCTCCATTTGGTTCTCTCTAAGACTTTCCTCCAATTCCCGAAGCTCTTTTTCTTTAGCATTAATTAATTTTTGTTGATTGGCAAGCGCCTCGCTCAATTCCCCTTTTTCTGTGGAAGAAGCTCTAATGAGATCCTGGTTTTGCGCTAACATTCGCTCATAATTTGCCTTCAAATCAGCATGAGTCTTATTCAAACCTTCTAAAGCTCTTTTGGTTTCCGACAATTCATTATTAAGCGACTTGTTTTCCGTATTGACCTGACTCAATTCCGCCAATAGCTTGTAATTTTCATCTAAATCGTCCTTCAACTGGTCATTTTGAGCAGCAATTCTATTCTTTTCCGCAGTCAAGTCGTCAAATTTTCTTTGACTAACACATGAACTCAAAATGACAACAACAGCAAAAGCCATCCAAACCAACTTATTTATACCTTTCATAATTTTCATTTTCTAATGTACTAAAATAATTTGAATTTAAATTGTTCTCCGCTATTAATACTACTATCTTTAAGAATTAATTTACAAGTCACAATTCAGTTCTGTGATTTAACGTTAAACGGCTTGTGCAAGTTGGGTAAAAAGATGTGGATCCTTAACAAATTATGAATTTAATTAATATTTAGCTTGGATTATTCTGGTAAAAAGTACTTTTCCATCACTTCTCTCTCGGAAGCTGAGCATTTCCTTGGGAAATATGAAGCAGAACTTAGTAGTACAAGTTTAAATTTAAATTATATAAGAACGCTTTTTTCTGTAAAAATTAATTTTTTTCAGCTTTTTCTGGTTCTGGTTGAAGAAAATGAGCAATTTTTCTCTCTAATTATGTTTCAAAGGGTGCTTTTTAGCGGGGACAATAGCTTTAAGCTCAATAATGTTGGATTAAAAGCCAAGGTGAAAAAATCGGTGGGCAAGCTTATTGATTTTAATACACTTATTTTAGGAAATGCCATGCGCTCCGGCAATAAGGGTTTTGTTTTTTCATCGGTAATAACCTCACCCGAGGAAAAAGTGAAAACTCTAAATACAGCTTTGAGCAAAGTAGTCAATCAATGCATGGAGCGAGGACTCAATCTTGAATTATTTGTGGTCAAGGATATCGACGAAGAATTATTGTCACTTTGGCAGCAATACAGTATCATACAGTTTCATCCTTTCGAAGTAGAACCTGATCTGAAAATGGAAATTCCTAATTCATGGAAATCATTTGATGATTATTTAGATGCGCTAAGTTCAAAATATCGAGTGAAGGCAAAAAGAGTCAGAAAGGACTTTCAAACCCTTCAAGTTAAAGAGTTACAATCATTTGAGGAAGTAAAGGATGTCGAAGTCCATTTGTATTCGCTTTATCTTCAAATTATCCATAAATCTGATTTCAATTTAGTAACCATCCAGAAGGATTACTTAAGTCAAATGAAACGACATTTACAAGAGGATTTTCACATTTATATCATAAAGGATGACAATAAAATTCTGGGTTTTTTCACGCTTTGGAGAATAAATGGAAAAGCTGAGGCGCATTACGTCGGATACGAAAATTCAAAAAACACCGAATATCGACTTTACCATAATATGCTCTATTTGATCATTGAGAAAGCGATTGAATTAAGGGTGGATCTATTAGAATTGGGCAGAACAGCTTGTGAAATTAAAACCAGTGTTGGTGCTGTCCCTTTTCAATATTGGAATCTGATGTCTCATAAAAATAAATGGATCAACCCTTTCGTCCCGCATATTATCCAGCTAATGAATACTTCTGAAGATTTTGTCCGGAGACATCCCTTTAAGGAAGTCAAAGACCACGCTTAGTTCTGTTTTACCTGTATTTTTCGTAGCGGTTCATCCTCACCTTCAATAGATTTAAGATTTTTGCTTGTCATGTGATAGGGCTCTCCACTTTCGATGCTTGTCAGGCTGGAGTGAGCAGAATAATGGGAATTAATTTCATTTGATTTAGTGAAATTAGTCAAATAGAAAGCATTAAAAGCCAAAGAAATAAGTGCAACAGAGGCCGCAATTGAAAGGGATGCACGATACCTGTTTCTCTCCCGCAACACTTGTCTGTATTGAAGATGTGAATCTAACTTTCCCCATGTGGAATCGGAAGGCTGTACTCTGATCTCTGCCGCTTTATTTTTAAATATATCTTCCATTGTGTTTTAATTTGTTTTTTCAATAAGTTCTCTCATCCTGCTCTTGGCGTGAATGAGTTGAGACTTAGATGTGTTAATACTAATATCTAATATTTCGGCGATTTCCTTGTGCTTATATCCTTCAATAACATACAGATTGAAAATGGTTCTATAGCCTGTGGGTAATTCATCCAATAATCGCAGTAAATCTTTTTCATACAACATTTCAACAGTATCGGTATAGTCAGGAATTATAATTTCCTTGTCATCATCGAAGCTAAATTCTCTCCTTTTCCTCAGAAACATTAATGCTTCGTTCGCAGCTATTCTCTTCATCCAACCCTCAAAGCTCCCCGTCGCTTTATAGTCCCCAACTTTTGTATAAATTTTGATAAAAGATTCAATCAAAACATCTTCTGCATAATGAAAATCCTTGATATATCTCCTGATAACACCAAGTAATATGGAAGAAAATTCATCGTACAAAACTTTTTGAGCCATTCTGTTGCCCTTACTGCAAAGTGATATCAATTTACTTTCTTCCAATACTATAGCTTATGATTGTATCCTATTTCTATCAGATGAAATAGAAATGCTTTATGGTGTATGAACACGCTTAATGCGAATGTACTTTTTTCTTTCGGGATGCAATCAAAATTCCGGTGAAAATTAATACCATGCATATAAGATGGAGAATAGTAATGTTTTCACCATCGAAAAAACCAATTGAAAGGGCCACTATCGGAATAATATAAGTAACAAGGGAAGAATAAGCTGCGGAGGTGAGCTGAATAAGTCTGAAATAAAAAATGTTGGCGATCACAGTCCCAAAAATTGATAAAACGACAATATAACCAAAGGCAGTTTGCGCTATCGGGTCAGTCATCAATAATTGAGGTATGCCTATAAAAAAACCGAGCACAAAAAAGGGTATTCCACAAATAACAAATGAAATGGCGGTGATATAGATTGCCGGCACATCTTTCAAATATTTCTGTACAATATTACTGCTAAAACCATAACCCACTGTCGCCAATACCGCAAAAAATGCATAGGAATTGATAGTCAAACCCTCGCTATTGCCTGCAAAAAGTAATAATAAAACCCCGACTAGTCCTACTATTATGCCGACTATTTTCTCTATGCTGAGACCAATTTTAAATATCAAAAACCCGATACTCATCGTCATCAATGGCATCAAACTATTGATGACTCCTGTAGTACCTGAATCCACCCGAGTTTCAGCCACGGCGAAAAGAAAGAAAGGAAATGCCGAGCCTACTATGCCCACGGCCGCAAGTGCTTTGATCTTCTTAAAAGGAATTTTTCTGACTTTTTTTCTAAATACGAAAGGGAGAAATATCATTCCTGCCAAACCTACTCTTATGCAAACCAGCTGTAATGGATCGAAACCGGACAACCCTCGTTTAATCAGAATAAATGAGCTACCCCAGACCAATCCCAGCGCCACTAAAAGTATGAAAGGAACCAGATAATTGTACCTGCTTTTTTCTTTTTCCATAAATGATGGCCTCCTCCATTGCGAGCAGGTACTTAATATTATTGCTAAAATTAATCTACAAAATCTTAAATTTTTACTGCAGGATATACCTTCCCTTCAGCTTTCCCGAAGCCTACCCTCATGCCGTCCTTCTCCGCATATCCTCGCAAAATTACTGTGTCACCGTCATTGATGAAGCGTCGGACACTACCATCTTTCATTTCTATGGGCTTGGTACCTTTCCAGCTCAGCTCAAGCATTGACCCATATGACGTTTCGTCCTTCCCTGAGATAGTACCGGATGCACAGACATCGCCCACCTGCATATTGCAACCGCCTGATGTATGATGAGCCAATTGCTGAGCCATATTCCAATACATGTATTTGAAATTTGACTTGCATACCGTTGTTTCCTCTACACCTTCGGGCATAATATCCACAAATAGATTGATGTCAAAATTCCCCTTTCCATGATGTTTTAAATAGGGTAATACTTCCGGCTCTTGTTTTGGTCCTTCCACTCTGAATGGCTCCAATGCTTCTAGGGTAACAATCCAGGGTGAAATGGTTGAAATGAAGTTTTTAGCTAAAAATGGTCCTAAAGGCACATATTCCCATTTTTGAATATCTCTGGCCGACCAATCATTAAACAACATCAGGCCAAAAATATAATCCTCCGCCCGATCAATATGGATGGGCTCCCCTAAATCATTTTCTTTCCCGATAACGAATCCCATTTCTAATTCAAAATCTAGCAACTTACACGGTCCAAAGGTCGGATTCTCCTGATCGTCTGCCTTCTGCTGACCGTTTGGGCGCACAACAGGCGTACCGGAAAGTTTGATGGAGCTCGCTCTGCCATGATAGCCCACAGGAATATGTCTCCAGTTGGGCAGTAAAGCATTATCCGGATCGCGAAACATAGTACCGACATTGGTCGCATGTTCAATACTCGAATAGAAATCGGTGTAATCTCCAATTTTTATGGGCATTTGCATTGTAACTTCTGACGCTGAATAGGTAAATTCCGCTACCTCTTCCTGCCATTTGGAACCTTCTGAAAGGATAGAAATTAATTCTTCCCTTATTGCTGATGTAATTAGTTTACCTAAATTGATAAATTCATTTAGATATTCGTTTTCCAACACTGTAGGATAAAGGTTGTATTTTTCAAATGCACCAAGCTTATGTAAAGCATCTAAATTAATTATGGTATCACCAACTCTGGTTACAACGAAATTCTTACTTGCGCCGGTTTTACCTATTCCAAAGGGGATATTGTAAAGGCTAAAATCAGAATTTTCCCGTATTTGAATATAAGACTTCATGAAATGATTTTTTAATTTAGAGAACTTCTCTTAAAATGGTCTGAACTGTTTTGGAATCGCCCATAGTATAGAAATGCAGACATGGCGCTCCCATTTTGATCAATTCCTTCGACTGATTAATACACCATTCTATGCCCACTTGTTTAGCATCAACGGGAGATTTGGTTTTTTTCATCTCTTTTACAAACTCCTCCGGAAATGAAACGAAAAAATTACGTGGTATGGAACTCATTTGCTCAATTCTCGTAATGGGCTTTATTCCCGGGACAATAGGCACATTTATGCCATTTGCTTTGCACTGATTAACATACTTTTCGAACACTTTATTATCAAAAATCATTTGTGTGACTATATAATCGGCTCCGGCATCCACTTTTGCCTTGGTGTACTCCATATCCATCTCCATATTCGGTGCTTCAAAGTGCTTTTCCGGATAGCCTGCCACCCCAATGCAGAATTTAGATTGATAACCATTCTCGAGATTTTTGTCGAGATAGATTCCCTTATTCATCTGATCAATCTGCTTTACCAAACCCAAGGCATATTGATGACCGCCCGGCTCAGACTGAAAACTCTTTTCGAAGAGTCGCGGATCTCCTCGCAATGCCAAAACATTCGAAATACCTAAAAAATTTAAATCAATCAAAGCATTTTCAGTGTCCTCCTGGGTAAATCCTCCACAAATCAGGTGAGGCACTGGCTCTATTTTGTATTTATGCATGATGGCTGCACAAATTCCTACGGTTCCGGGACGTTTGCGAATTGATGTTTTCTCGTAGTAGCCACTATCACGTTTGACATATATAAACTCCTCACGGTGATAGGTTACATCCACAAATGCAGGTTTGAATTCCATCATCGGATCTATTGCTTTGAAGACTGAATCGATAGAACCACCCTTCAATGGGGGAAGAATTTCGAAAGAAATAAGCGTTTCATTTTTTTTGAAACTATCCACAATTCTCATAGGCTTGTCGCATTTTTACCGGATCCGGCATTTAGGCCATAAATGTAAGTCATTATCCTTTAAAGGACAAAGTAATAGACGATAGATTGCCTAAAATGTTCTTCTAAAGGTTTAGAGGGTTTATGGAGTTTATAGGGTTTAGATGGTTTAGAGGAATGGTTCCACTAAACAATGAAATGCTAGACAACGCAGTGCTAAACAGTGCAACGATAAACTCCAAAGGTTTAGAGGGTTTAGATGGTTTAGAGAGTTAGTTGAATGTTCCATTAAACAACGATGTGCTAAACAACGCAGTGCTAACCAGTGCAACGATAAACAGCTAAAGGTTTATAGGGTTTATGGGGTTTATAAGGTTTATATTATTGTTCCAATAAACAATGAGATGATAAACACCAGGAATAAACAGTGAAACGATAAACAGCTAAAGGTTTAAATGGCTTATATGAAATTTCTAATGTTCCAATAAACAATGAAATGATAGACGCGAAGCGAATAAACAGCAAAGCGATAAACCGCGAAGCGTCAGATCAACAACGCAGTGATAAACTCTTAAAAGTTTATGGACTTTATAAATTTGATCTAATAAATAGTGAAACGAAAAATAAAATAAGTAATCAACAATGTAACGTTCAAAATTAGCCTGCTTGAGCTGCCTTTCTTAAAGCATTTATTTTGTAGCCAATTCTTGATATTTTATCACGTAATAAATCTAGGTCCGAATTTTGAAGATATTCTAGTTCAATAGATATTAGTAATTGACTTAGGACCTCCATTAAACTACTAAAAGCTAAATGGTAAAAATGTGCTTGATCTTTACTTGACATTCTTGAAGAACCTTCTGCAATGTTAGAAGAAACCGAAATTATAGCTCTTCGAATCTGGCTAACAAGTCCAAATTTCTCCTCGTTTGGAAATGATTGAGTTAAAATGTATATTTCTTTAGTAAAATATTTCACATCATTCCACACTTCCAACTTCTCAAAACTAAATTCTCTTTTTGTCATGGACTTATGAGGATTGGCGATTAATAAAAATGTGTAATAACGCTGGATTAATTTAGAAGATTTTCAGAGTTTATATTATCATTCCAATAAACTGCGCAGCATATAAACACCGAAGGTTATAAACAGCAAAGCGATAAACTGCATAGCATATAAACAACGCAGTGATAAACACCGTAGGTACCTAGTTACTCTGACGTTTATACTTCCCTTCTTTCCAAGAATCGAAAAATTCCTTCCAGGCAAGTGGATTCAGCACATTCATAGGCTTCAACTGACCGTCATATCTTCTTTCGTTGGCTATTTGTCGTAGGTATAAGTTACCGGTTTCGGCACCATCGGGGGGCAAGGCACGCCTGGCTTTTTCCATCGTTTCGAAGGAAAGGTTTTCCTGAGCGTTACTAGCCAGTTCACTGCTCACATCCATTGCCAGAAATTCAATTTTATAATGCTCCCTGCTGGGCCATGGGTAAACCACAGTCTCCGGAAGGAGGATAGTATCCTTCGAAAGGAGCTGATAGACAGTATATCTATTCGCTTTTAAACTGTCAGGAATGGTATATCTCACTGTTTCAAATCCTATCGAAGAGAAAACTATCGTTTCTCCTTTTTGCACAACTAATGAAAAGAAGCCATCAAAATCAGAGTAAGTTCCTCTCCTGGTTCCTTCCACATAAACAGTGGTAAAAGGGACAGGTATTAATGTGTTCAATTCTTCCGTTAGGACGAGTCCCGAAAACTGAATAACTACCGGATCCTGTTGCGTTATTTGTCCCCAAGTTTTATTGGTGAAAATACAGGTTAGGAAAAGGATACTTAATATAAGGTTCAATTTTTTCATACAATACAAATATAGATACATTTTTATAACGATCGGTGTCTTTTTTCGCCGCTTCTATTCAAATAATATTTCAAAGGTCGTTTCAAACTAAACTCCACCAATGGCTCTTTAGAAACTTAACGCCTCATTTTTCAATCTGGTTTCAACAATTTTTAAAATCTATTCCTAATAAGACATTAAATTAACTTGTATATTTCTCTAATCCCCTCCAATAAATTTACAAAATCTATCTTCAGATCTATAATTTTACCGGTGTTTATATCGAATACCCAGCCATGCACTGTAAGTCTCTCTTCACGAATAGCTTTTTGCACTTGAGCAGTTTTTAGGACATTAATACATTGCTCCTGAACGTTAAGTTCCACCAATCTATCGTATTTTTCGTCTATATTTTCGATAGAGTTTAATTCAACTTTATGTATTCTATACACATCCCTTATATTTCTCAACCAAGGATTTAAAATACCTAAATCTGCGGATTGCATAGCTGCCTTCACCCCGCCGCAGTTGTAATGTCCACAGACTATTATATGCCGAACTTTCAGGTGCACCACAGAGTAGTCAATGACAGACATGGAACTTAAATCTGTATTGGGAACCATATTGGCGATATTTCTATGAACGAAAACATCTCCCGGTTTTACTCCCATAAGTTCTTCGGCAGCTACACGACTATCCGAACATCCTATGTAAAGAATTTCAGGAGTTTGCCCACGAGAAAGTTCAGTAAAATACTCCGGATCGGATTTAAGTTTGTCTTGCACCCATTGAGCATTGTTGTCAAATATTTTTTTGATGTCCATTATTATTAATGCTATTTTAGCTTGATAAAAGTTGTTTAAATTTAGTATTTAATATCTTATGGCAGTTGAATGAATAGATTATTTATATTTATTGTTCTTCTGAATCATAAATTTTAAAAATCTCAAAATTATCGATCCCAAGTTCTTTGAGCACTATTTCATTGTAAACCTCCAACTCTTCAAGGTCAAGACCTCTATCAACATCCTTCATATATTTCGACTTCTTATTTTCCATTTCCAATAAGAATTCATTGTATACTTTTGTCATTAGGTTGAAATCGTTTTTTGCTGCATTAATTTTTTTACTTAGCGACCGTCTCTCTATTTCGCACAAATCAAAATAAATATTAATAAAGCAAAGCGTATTTTTATCTATCGGCAAATGATAAAAACTGTCGAAAGGATCAAAAACTGCTAAAGTAATAATATTGATAGAATCTGCATAAACATCCCTGTTGACATAAAATTTTACAGCTAAATTATATTTATCGGAAACGAAGCCGGGTGATACTGATCCTCCTTTCGGTTCCGGAATATTTTCTTTGATGATAATTCTGTTTGGAGACCAGAAAGTAAATGGATGTTCAAAAAAACCTCTTTTAGCTATTTTATTTTCACTGAAAAGATTTATGTTGTTAAGCCAAAGACTATCATTAAACAAGATAACAGCAGAATTTAGACTATCATTCAATTTATATTCATCATGAGTATTCCAAAAGAAGTCATTATATGGTATGGAACTGATCTCTCGATAATCTCCCTCAGCCTTCTCGCTAATATTATAAAGTGGTAATTGAAAGGGAGTTTTATAATTATAAGCATAAAGTATGGCCTTGGTTTTATTAGTGTAAATGTCTCTAACAGAGATATTTTTAGAAGTTATAGTATACTCAAAATCAACATGAGTGAAAATATAATAATTATTTATCTCAGTAAAACTGTAAGTAATATTAAAATTCACTTTCTCTCTTTCTACATGTGGTTTAGATATAAAAGGATATATAAATGCATTTTCACATTTTAATATAATTTTCAGAATTGTGTTTTGTGACTTATTGATGAAAATTTGCCCCTTGAAATGGCTGTCTTTTTCCTTCTTTGGCAAGTAGTCCAAGACATAAATTGTATCCGATCCTTCATTGAGGTATTTTCTATCTAAATCGAGATAATAGGATTTCTTAAGCTTTTTTATTGACATTTGTAATGGATTAAATGGGAATTTATCTCCTTTTTCCATTAATTTCAACATTAAAATAGCGTGGGAGCTTTCTAAAGAAACTATGAATCGATTTTGAACAGGCCTCAAAGCAATTCTTCCGGCTTTTAAATTCAATTTTTCTATTCCATAGCCTTCGATTTCAGCATTAAAATAAGCTTCGACATGCTCCACCAAAGAATCCTCACTGTAAGTTTTTAGGTCAAAACAAGCCTTGGCAATGTGGCGGTAGGAAGAGGCATTTTTTCTGCATTTCTCTACCAATTCGAAGAGGTAATTATTTTCTTGAGGAGTGACTGTGATTTCGCCGAGACTGTGGATGTTTTCCTCCAGAAATACCTTGTAATAGCCGTCCTTCGGATTTATTTTCAACAGATAATCCTTATAGCCAATAAAGGTGATGCGTATTGAATCTTGTGGGCTGTTAATAGGAATTCTAAAGTAGCCTTCACTGTTGCTGATCGTTCCTTTTTCAATGGTAGCATTGTAGATATTGGCGTAGGGGATGGGCTCGGAACTTACTTTGTCCACAATAATTCCCTCGACTTCGAGCTTATTTTGGGCGAAGATGAAAGAGGAGAGAAATAGGAGGAGGAGGGTGAAGAGTTTTCTCATTTCATTACATTAAATTTTTATTATTCCCAAATTCAATTCTTTTCCGGCCTCGGAATTAGAACTTTGAATTGTTCGCCCACTGTATCATTGGTCAATTCTATGTTTGGTTGATGTTTGAAAGCTCTTTTTAATCCGGAACCCAAACCCCTGTATGGTAAAGTATGAATGGCATAACTTACCATTAAATTATTTCTTACTACAGGATTTCCATAACGGAGTTCTTCTACTACCAAGCTGTTAGGCAAGCTTCCCGGACTAATAATTTCAACTCTATTGTCGAAAATCATTAAACGAATGGGTGAATTCTTAATATAATCTCTGTGAATTAATGCGTTTTCCAGAAGCTCTTGTAAAGCTATTTCTGAAATTTCCAATATTCCTTGGGAGTTGAAATTCTGGCCCTGCTGAGTATGCAATAAGTTGCGTTTAAAAAAAGCCATACCCTCATCATACAAGGAAGGTATAGTGCCGGTAATATCTCTGCTGTCCCTATATTCAGAACCACCAAGATCGTTACCATAGAAGGCAACACATTTGATGCAAAAGGCCGGCTTTAAATTCTGAGGATTTTTACCAAAAAATAAAAAACCGGCAAGAGTAATTCTACCATCTTTTAGAACCCTTTTTGCCTTTAAAGCTTCCTCATAACTCAATCCCAGCGATTCATATTCCACTTTAAATTCACGAAGAAAATACGCATCAAATTTATCCTTGTTGATATCGGCAATAGTTGCCTGATTGATAGGTAATTCATCAGCATACAGGTTTCTGCCTCTGCTTAAGAGTCGCAGAATTTCTTCATTATTGGTGACTTTACGTTTATTGGCACCATTTTTTAAAAAAATTATTCCATCCTTGTCTTTGTAAGGTTTGTCACTTCCATCAGGTACAATAACCACCATAACTTTCTTGCCATCAACAATCACTGTTTCAGTCTCAATAAACAATGGCGGTTTGACATGTTCGTTAGATGCATTTACCATTAAATTCGACAGTCTCCTTAAATCCTCATCAGAAAGTCCTACAATCTCCCATGTTTCATCATCCACTCCAATCAATATCGTGCCACCATTTGTGTTAGAAAATGCCACCATTTCCTGTGCCACGCTCAACTCATTCTGAATATTCACTTTAAATTGCACACTACTTGATTCGCCTTTACTTATGAGTTCTTTTAAAGCATTTTCGTTCATCATTATCAATATATCAGTTTAATATAAGTAGTTGAAAAATTTTCAATCACATTATAATAGTCTTCAAATATACTTTTTTATTGAGGATAAATTAACTAGTTTCCTATTTTCTAAATGTGAATATTTCAGAAAATATAATGATTGCTCTTAAATATTCACATTTTTATCCGTAAACAAAAAAGGAACACATTTCTGTATTCCTTCATTTTTTTTTAGCTGAGTGCAGTCTGTATGACTGATTTCATGTCGTTGACATAGACGAATTTGACATCTTTGAGATAGTCCTTATTGATCTCATCGACATGTCGCTTGTTATCTTCTGACAGGATGATTGTATTCACCCCCGCGCGTTTGGCTGCCAACATTTTCTCCTTAATTCCACCTACGGGCAACACCTTTCCTCTTAGAGTAATCTCGCCTGTCATCGCCAGATTAGGCTTGACCTTTCTACCTGTGAAGGCGGAGGTAAGTGCTGTGAGCATGGTAATTCCCGCTGAAGGACCGTCTTTAGGGATGGCTCCTTCCGGCACGTGGATATGAATATCGGTAGTATCGAAATCAACATCTTCCAATTTTAATTCTTTCACATGTGATTTGATAAAAGACAGGGCTGTAATAGCTGATTCTTTCATCACATCGCCCAGACTGCCGGTCAAGGTTAATTTTCCTTTGCCCTTGCTGAGGGAGCATTCGATATAGAGTATGTCGCCTCCCACCTGGGTCCAAGCCAAGCCGATGGCCATGCCGGGAACGTCGATTAAGGTCTCTTTTTCGGAGTTGAAAAGTCTGGCTCCCAATATTTTATCGAGATCTTCCACTTTTATCGTCGGAGAATATGCTTCTTCCATCGCAACTTGCTTGGCTACATGCCGCATAACATCTGCTACTTTTCTATTGAGGTTCCGGACGCCGGATTCTCGTGTATAATTCTGTATCAAAGCTTCCAGAACAGCATCCGACATTTTGACATCTTTGGCTTTCAAACCGTGATTTTCTCTCTGCTCAGGGATGAGATATTTCTTAGCGATCTGTATTTTCTCTTCAGTAGAATATCCGGATACATCGATGATCTCCATCCTGTCGCGTAGGGCGGGCTGAATGGTAGCTAGAGAGTTAGCCGTGGCTATGAAAAGCACTTTCGAAAGGTCATATTCTTGCTCCAAAAAGTTGTCGTAGAAGGAGTGGTTCTGCTCCGGATCCAACACTTCGAGTAGGGCAGAAGAAGGGTCACCTCTAAAATCCTTTCCTATCTTGTCGATTTCATCCAAAATAAATACCGGGTTGCTCGCCTTCACCTTTCTTAATGATTGGATAATTCTACCGGGCATAGCACCGATATAGGTTTTTCTGTGTCCGCGTATCTCAGACTCATCGTGCAAGCCACCGAGGGACATTCGAACAAAATTTCTTTTCATCGCAGTAGCGATACTCTTGCCGAGGGAGGTTTTACCTACACCGGGAGGGCCTACCAGACACAGAATGGGTGCTTTTAAGTCTTTTTTGAGCTTTAGCACAGCCAAATGCTCCATAATTCTGTTTTTCACCTTTTCCAGACCATAGTGATCCTTGTCCAGCTGCTCGCTGACTCCTTTCAGATTGAAATTGTCCTCGGTATATTCATCCCATGGTAGATCTAAAAACAGTTCCAGAAAATTCATCTGAATACTGAATTCAGCTACTTGTGGATTCATTCTTTTGAGCTTATTCAACTCTTTATCGAATCTTTCTTTAGCTTTTACAGGCCATTTTTTCTTTTTGGCTCGGTTCTCAAACTTTTTGATCTCGTCTTCTTGAGGATTTTGTCCCAACTCCTCCTGAATAGTTTTTAACTGTTGGTTGAGGTAATAATCTCTCTGTTGTTTTTGTATATCTGTGCGAGTTTTGTTTTCGAGCTTATCTTTTAGTTGAAGCAATTGGAACTCCTTGTGCATGTAGTGCATGACAAGTTCCGCTTTTTTCATCATATCGCTTTCATTCAGCAATTTTTGCTTGTCCGCGAGGGGCGCATTGAGGTTGGATGCGATGAAATTGAGTAAAAAACTGTCACTTTTTATGTTTTTCAACATAATTACTGCCTCGGACGGGATATTTGGAGACAACTCAATGATTTCATTTCCCAAATCTTTGATGGAAGAAATGGCGGCTTCGAATTTCATCTTGTCCGGGCTAAGAACGTAATCTAAGCTGCGGATATTGGCGCGCATAAATGGAAGTTCTTGTGTAAGTCCTTTCAACTCAAAGCGGGAGTTGCCCTGCAGGAAAGCAGTGGTGCTACCGTCCGGCATTTTTATTATTTTGACCACCTTGGCGACAGTGCCAATTTTATAAAGATCTCTTTCTGTCGGCTCTTCGATGGCGGGATCAACCTGTGTAAGTACAGCTATCAACCTATCCGGTTTCAAAGTGGATTGTACAGCCTGCAAAGACCTGTCTCTGCCCACGGCGATGGGCACTACCACGCCCGGGAAGAGGACGATATTCTTTAAAGCTATAAGAGGCAGATTCTCAGGAACGTCTATAACTTTCTGTAGGTCGTCACTGTCAAGGGTCATGATGGGGACGAACTCTTCCTGATCTTCCGGTCTCATTGCAAATTTCATTGATTCAAACATATATTTTGATATTTTCTTTTTTCTCTAAATTATCTATTTTTTAAGATAGTAATTATTGAGATCAAATCCTATTCCAAAGGAAATTATATCAATTTATCAGGGCTTTTTGGCAGATATTGAAGGTATGGGTGAAGATATCGCGACATTTTGGCATAGGGATATTTGGCTGCTACTAGCCGTGAGCTGCGAGCTACTAGCAGTTTTCAGATTCGAATAAGTCTGACACACTAGAATTCCTAATATGTAATAATCTAAAATATGTTTTCTGCAATATTTGCAAAAAAATGAGAGGACTATTGTCGTAACTTTAAAACTTCTTGAATTCGATAATTTACAATTTCAACTTATGAAAAACACATTACCCATCATCCCAATGAGAACCACGCCCTACTTATGGATACTTCTGATGAGCATTATGCTGTCTGCCTCCTCATGCGAAAAAGAAAAGGTAGTAGAACCTGAACCTGATCTCCCTCCCCTCACCACTAAAGGAGCGATGACCTTCGGCTGCTATGTTAATGGTGAGCCGTGGGTAGCAAAGGTGCCTCCCTTTCAACCATATCATAGACCTAATGGGGCGGGGTTAAACCTAAATACACAATGGACAACAGTCTGGGGTAATATTATTAATGAAGAAAGATTTGAAGTCTTGCGGTTTATCTTTTTCCTTGATACATCTTCTATCAATTTACCGCAGCAGTATAAACATGAATATTTTCCTCAAGCTTATATAAATTATTATAATATTAAATGTAACGATCAAAAGGGAGATTATCAACACGAATTAGATACTACCTATAATAACCGAACTGAAATAATCCATTTTGATATGGAAAAGCGCATAATGAGTGGAACATTTGAATTTAGGACAATAAGCATGGAATGTCGAGACACTGTACTTTTTACAGATGGACGCTTTGATGTAAAATTTACCATAGTAGAATAAATTTAGTCTAATCCTCCAAAATATAACCCATGAAAAATACATTACCCACCCTCTCTACGAGAACCATACCCTTCTTATGGATACTTCTGATGAGCATCATGCTCTCTGCCTCCTCATGCGAAAAAGAAAAGGTAGTAGAACCAGAACCGGATCTCCCTCCCCTCACCACTAAAGGAGCGATGACCTTCGGCTGCTATGTCAATGGTGATCCGTGGGTAGCGGAGGTGCCTCCTTTTCAACCTTATCATAGACCTACAGGGGGGGGATTAAATTACGATAGCTTGATGGTTGTTTTTGGTAATAAGATATCAACAGGAAATGATGATCATAATTCAGCAATATATTTATTATTTAGTTTAAATAAAGATTCAGTGCCCATTAATATTCCACTAGGTCTAAAGGAAACAGATCAGACTTTTATAAATTATAAAGATACTTGCAATAGTAAGCATCAATTAGATATTTCTTATCCAAATAATGTAGAAATTGTTCATTTTGATCTAGAGAAAAGAATCATAAGTGGGATTTTTAATATGAGAGCATTCGGAGTTGATTGTAATGACACTGTACTTATTACAGATGGCCGCTTTGATGTAAAATTTACAATAGTAGAATAGATCTTATTTTTTAATCAATTAAATTTTTAATTATGAAAAACAAATTACTTTTCATGATAGGGCTTTGCTATGCCCTCACCTTGGGTTTTTTAACACCCCTCACCGGACAATCCGGTAGTCACATTCTGTCTGAGTTGCATGACATGCTAGATCCGCTGGATATGACAGAAGTTACTTCTCAAGTATTGTACGACAGAGGCTTGGATATGTACAATTGGCAGTATTACGATGGAAGTGTACCTTCTGACAGCGCAGCTTTTTCCGCCGGTTCATGGAGTTGGATCTACACCCAAGCCTCCACCTCATTTCTGCCGGGCTATACTTCCTTACCTGCTTCATCCGGCTATATGGATCATATGCTGAACCCCTCCGGTGCTAATACCATCACCATGGCGAGTATGTGGCTGGACTATCACTACCTGCGACCGGACGCTATTGATCTAAATCTGTTGACCTGACAGTACACTGCACGACGTTCCTTCCAGGACACAGACTCCCTATATTCGGGATACTGTATTCATGGTAGCCCCCTTGACAAGGGCTGTTGACGGAGGAGCTGTTCAGATTGTCTTCGCTTCGGATTTCCGGATGGGGAATATGGGTGCTCCTACTTCGATAGCTGTGAATGTGGGAGCCGGCTGGCAGGTAGCATCACCGGATGTGCCGCTGAGCATATCCCTCTATGGCAGTGGAGAGCAAGTATTCACCGTCCGATTCACAGATACCGATGGGCGTCAATGGTACAGCAAGTGCAAGATTAAGATCAATACACCGGCTCCTTTGCCTCTCGGCTCCAGAAGTGATAGCTATAGCGGAACACCGGATTACTCCTATACAGGAATTCCCGGCATCAAGACATTGGATGTCTTCTATGGCAATGATTGTAGCAAAATATTAAAACCCTTTGTATTCATCGAAGGCTATAATCCGAGCGAATTAAAAGATTTTACTTTTGAAGAAATGCAAAGGAGAATAAACCTTTCTCCTTATGAGGGTAATATTATAAACACCCCCACGGGCAATACAATGTGGCAGGATCTCTACGACAGTGGATATGATGCGATATATGTGGACTTTGAAGATGGAGCCGGAGATGTGTTGGCCAACGGATTAGCAGTAAGAGCAGCCCTCGAATGGATCAATGCACAGAAAGCTGCCAATGGCAGTGTTGAGAAAAACCTGGTGATGGGAGCAAGTATGGGTGGTGTGTGCGGATATTATGCCTTGGGAAAGATGGAAGCAGACAATGTCGATCATGAGGTGGATAAGTTTATTACCTACGATTCGCCTCTAAGGGGAGCGAATATACCATTGGGACTACAGGCATTTTTTAAAGCTTTTGGTATGATAGAAATTCCTGATGGTCCATTCAATTATAAACTACTCATTCACGAGAATGCTACATTAGCTCTAGCAAAACAACTTTTGAATGCGCCTGCTCCCAAAAATATGTTGCTGGCACATGCTGGGAACGGTTCAAATGGTTTTTCGACCTGGTCTCAAGATTTTTATAATACCCTACATAGTGTATCCATAAGTAATGCTGAGGTGATTCATATTTCAAATGGATCTGGTTTAGGAGAAGGACAGCAGATGGATTGTGATCTTGAGATTATGACCATAGCGGATATAACACAATATGGTGATCCTGAAAAACCATGGAAAGGTTCATTCAGAATCAATTATGCTAAGGCATATCCTACTAAGGATTACAACCCCAGTGCTACACTTACAGAATTTTCTTATAGAATAAGGAAGTGGATTGTTTCATGGGAGTGGGTAACAGTATCGATCTCTGGATATAATGGCCCATCCTTAGATTGTGGACCGGGAGGTGTAACTGATTTTGGTATTTCTTCAATAATAGGAGAAGCAATTGGAGGAATTGATTTTGAAGAATCTTTTCCACAAGTTAATAGAGCAGCTTTCTGTTTTGTACCTACTCCCAGTAGCCAGAATATGGCAAGTATATCGAATTACAATATGAGCTTTCCTTTAGGTTCGTGTGTTAGTTCTTCGGCTAATTCTTGTGTACAGGCAAGAAATAATAACTATATCCTTCCTTATAGTGGACTCCCTGCTCACAATCAAAACCATGCCGTACTAACCTCAGATAATGCGACCTATCTACTGGGAAATTATTACCGACCGGAAATTCCTCAAAGTATTTCAGATTTTAGATTTAATATAGGTGTTTCGAATTTACCATCCTTACCTGATCTCAACTTCCTTAACTTCGAAGCCACAGGTAATGTAATATATAAAAGTGTAATAATAGAGCAAACCGGGCAGTTGCTAATTAATAGGAGTGGACGAATAGCTAGAACAAATATACTTGAAAACCCTGAAAACAATCTTGATCATACTCTTGAAGTGAATCTATCCAAAGGGTGCACTACACCGGAAATTCTAGTGAGAGACGGTGGTGGATTAATAATTGGTGAATCACAGTCAGGTTGGTTAAACAAAGCCCATTTAATTCTCAACGAAGATACTAAATTAATTATAGAGGATGGTGGAGAAGTGCTAGTAAAAGACCAGTCAAAAATTGTGGTAAAGGAAGATGCAGTTCTAGAAGTCAAAGATGGTGGCATATTAGAACCTGTAAATGGTGCTAGGATTGAAATTGAGGATGGCGCTTCTTTAGTAATCGAACAAGGCGGCTTAGTCGATGCCCGATGGGGAGGAGGAATTGATATTGAAGAGGGCGGAGAGATGATAGTGAAAGCAGGAGCGGCAATACGACTGACTGCGGAATACAGCTATGTAAAAATCCAAGAAGGCGGTAAAATGACCATTGAAGATGGTGCCATTGTACAACTTTGGGATGCACCAAATCCTGATGGTCTAGGCAGAATAGAGGTGAGAGGCGAGCTGGTAGTGGAAGGTGACTTTGATTTAAGCGGAAATGGATTCTTTGACTTCTATGATACCCACACCTTGACTCTAGCAGGAGGAAAGTTGAATTTAGATGGAGCCGGAAAGACAGTTAGGTTGATTAGATTGAATTATGGAACCAAATTGGATTTAGAATCCGCCAATATTAACATCAAAAATGCGCGCGTAGATTATCAATCGAACAATTGGATAGTTTCCAATAATGGAAGTGTAGTCTCAATGGAGAATGTTCACTTAAAAAGTTTGGGATCTTTCAATACAGGTCTTATGATGCATAATTATCGACGAGTAAGGTTAGAAAACGTTGAAGTATCAGGTTTCGACCTTGGTGTTTCAGTGTGGGAAAATGATGGCACTTTCCCTGTAGTCCATACTTACTTTACAGGATGTTTATTTAAAAATAATATGTCCGCATTAGGAATAGAGAATATGAAACAAGCATATGTGCAAAATAGTGAATTTGAAGGTGTTAATCAAACAGGAGAAGGCCTTTTATTCAGTACGGTTGAGCAGTTGGGAGTGAATAATTGTATCTTTAATGATTTACACGTAGCCATCTATGTATTGGAAGGTCGGAACAGATTAGGGCTTTCAAGATCCCGAATTGAGGATTGTAATTATGGGATAAGATCTGATTTTGAAGGCACAGAATTTAATTTGATTGCATCTCAAGGTACAGTTTTTGAGAATAATACAAAAGCCATCTCAATATCAGAAGGAGGATTTGGAACAGCAGGTGACTATGGATTGGTATTGTTTGATTGTGTTAAGCTTATTAATAATGACATAGGAATAGAAGGAAGAGACCTTTTGTTACAGATTGATGCTTATACTAATTCACATTCTGTCACTAATTTCAGGAGTAATACATTCAAATGTCAACCGGGTCAATTATTGTTCCAACTATGTTTTGATGAGAGAGATGTATCTCCAAGCAACCCTATTCCAGCGCGAGGTAATTATTGGGATTTCGATCTTCCTTTCACCCACGAACCCTGGAAAACTAATAATGGTTATTGTTTTCTTTCGTCAACGCCGGGTATGATCGATTACAGTAATTATGTAACTTCTGAGCCGGTGGGTTGTCCTGTAGGTGACGATCAAATAGATATCGGTCACACTTACATGATGTGCTCTATTCCTTCGG
>CALCSX010000208.1 GCA_937894165.1 uncultured Saprospiraceae bacterium
ATGTCTCAGCTAAACATATTATAGGGGGATTTTTCAGGTATGATCATTTGGGTGGCGGAAACTATAGATTCCAACTATATGTTTATCGTGATTGTCGTCCTCAAGAAAATGCAGCAACCTTAGATAATCCTATTCCTGTCGGCGTTTATTTTGGGAATCCTAATGGGAACGGTTATTCTCTTCAACGTGAAATAAACGTTCCACTGCGAAGAAATTCTCCGGTTTTTGCTCCGGAACAACCTTGTCTTAGTTTACCTCCTAATTTGTGTGTAGAAGAAGGATTTTATGAATTTGAATATAGGATACCCGGTTGGCCACGTAACCAACCTGTAGTGTTATCGTATCAAAGATGTTGCCGAAATAATACCATATCGAATATAACCACACCCGGAGAAGTCGGTGCGACTTTTACAGTAGAAATAACGCCTTTTGCTATGGCTACCGGAAATAGCAGTCCAAATTTTAATGAATTTCCTCCCACCGCGATTTGTAATCAATTTCCACTTGAATTTGATCATTCCGCTACCGACCCTGATGGCGATTCTTTGGCTTACGTTTTTTGCAGCCCATTAGTAGGTGGCGGTTTGGTTGGAAGTGATGGCTTCCCTGGTGATGCTAGAAGTTGCATAGGTATTATTCCCACACCTGCTTGTCCGCCTCCTTATAGTGCAGTTAATTTTGTTGATCCTGCATATTCTGTCGGGGTGCCATTAGGTGGAGATCCAGTGGTAGAACTTGATTCGGAAACAGGTATGATTACCGGAGTTCCTACAGTTTTAGGACAATTCGTTGCTGCTGTTTGCGTAGAAGAATGGAGGAATGGTCAATTGCTAAGTGTTACACTTAGAGATTTTCAATTTAATGTGACAGATTGTACAGCAGCAATTAATGCTGAAATTGAAGCAACAGAAAAATTAGCTCATAATCAATTTTATATAAGATCTTGTGGTTCGTTAGATCTAAATATAAAAAATATTAGTGAAGAAAACTCAATTGAAATTGATAAATACTTATGGTTAGTAGAACATAACGGATTTACAGAAATGTTCGATACAGAAGATTTGTTTTATGAATTTCCTGATTATGGTCGCTATAATGCAATATTAATTGCAAATCCGGAACTGCCTTGTACGGATACTGCATTCATAATAATTGATATTTTTGAGGATATTATTGCTAATTATTCATTCATTTATGATACTTGTAATATTGGTCCTGTTCAGTTTTCCAATAGTTCTGTTTCTTTTGGAGGCGAAATTACTGACATATTTTGGGATTTCGGTGATGGAAACAATTCAACTATTATAAACCCGTCGCATACTTATGAAAATAGCAACAATTACAACGTAACTCTTCTTATAACGGATGAGAATGGCTGTCAAGATTTTCAAACACGCTCTTTAGAGTATTTTCCTATTCCGATTGATTTAATTTTAAGACCATTAGACACAGTTGCATGTCAACCTTTTATTTTAAATATTGACAATATAAATAGCGCAATAACAGATGATTATATTATTAATTGGGATTTTGGAGATGGAACCATTTCAAATTTAGCTCGTCCCTTGCACGTCTATAATAATCCTGGAATATTTAGTTTATCTTTAAATGTAGAAAATTTATTTGGTTGTAAAGCTGAATATACTTTTGATGAAAGTGTCACAGTATTGATTAAGCCTGAAGCATCTTTTAATTATACTCCGGCGATAATAAATCGATTAATATCAAATGTAACATTTAACAATTCTTCAATAAATGCTGATACGTTCCTGTGGGATTTTGGAGATGGAGCTTCTTCAACCCAATTTAACCCTATCCACAACTTTCAGGATACCGGACTTCTCGAAGTTTATTTATTTTCTGTTAATGAAAATGGATGTCGTGATACTGCCTACACTCAAATAGATAATGTTCCCGTTATAACATTTTATATGCCGAATGCTTTCAGTCCGGATGGTGATGGTATAAACGATTCATTTTATGGAAAGGGAATCCTGGATGGGTACAGAAAATTTAATTTTAAAATTTTTAATAGATATGGTCAATTGCTTTTTGAATCAACAGATCCGGAATTCGGTTGGAATGGGAGATTGAATAATAATGGTGTATTACAAACATCAGGAGTTTATGTGTACAAAGTAGAGATGATAGATCCACGAGGCAATTCAAATTCCTTTTCCGGATCTTTTATTTTAGTGAGATAATACCCCTAATTAATATAAATGAATATTTATGAGATGGCTAAACAGATTTTTATTTGGAAGTATAATTACATTTATTTTTTTAACTGATTTGTCGGCTTCTCATATTATCGGGGGATTTATCAGGTATGACCACCTAGGTAATGGACTATATCGGTTTCAAGTTTTTATGTACAGAGATTGCAATCCCCTTGGTAATCCTATAGCCTTGGATCAGAATGCGAAATTCGGAGTATATTATGAAACAGATGAAGGAGATTATGACTTGGCATCACCCATGAATTTTGGATCAGATCTTGAAAGAATTATTCCTGTCGAGCCACCGTCATTTGAATGTTTTGCGATTCCACCTAATGTTTGTGTTCAAGAAGGATATTATGAATTTGATTTTCAAGTGGAAGATTGGCCTCGAGATAATTCGGTAATCGTATCGTATCAGAGGTGTTGTAGGAACCCTACGACAACTAATATATATACTCCAGGAGATGTAGGAGTTACTTTTACAGCTGAAATAACTCCTGAAGCTATGCTTGCAGATAACGACAGTCCGGATTTTAAGGAGTTCCCTCCAATTATTATTTGTAATGGTTTACCATTTGAATTTGACCATTCCGGGGTGGATAATGAAGGGGATTCTTTAAAATATTATTTTTGTGAGCCATTAGCAGGTGCAGGAAAAATTCAAGGATCTGGGAGTCAAGGTTGTGATGGTGTAGCTCCGAATCCCGGTTGTCCGCCTCCATTTTTTAGTGTACCTTTTATAGAACCGGAATATACTTTCCTTGAGCCAATGGCAGGAGACCCGGTTGTTAATATTGATTCCATCACCGGTATTATCTCAGGTACACCCAATATTCAAGGACAGTTTGTGGTGGGGGTCTGTATGGAAGAATATAGAGATTCTGTCTTATTGAGTATCTCTCGAAGAGATTTTCAATTTACTGTTTCAGACTGTACTGTCCAGGTAGAGGCAGATATTGTAGCGGATGAAAAACTCGATGAAAAATTGTACTACATCAAGTCTTGTGGTGATTTAGAGGTAGAAGTAGAGAATATTAGTACTGATAAGAGGTTTATTGAAGGTTATAGTTGGACTTTTGAAGACACAGGAGAAACGCTGAACATGGAAAATTTATCCTATACATTTCCGGATTATGGTCGTTATGAATGTTATATGATTGCAAATCCTGGTTTTTTTTGTGCGGATACAGTTTGGTTGATTATAGATATTTTTGAACCAATTATAATGGATTTTACCTATACTTATGACAGTTGTGTTTTCGGTCCTATTGAATTTATGAGTAATACAGAATCTCTTGGAGGTGATTTAATAGGAATGATTTGGGACTTCGGTGATGGAAATGGAAGTCTCAATGAGAACCCTATTCACACGTATGATGAGAGTGGTGAATATTTGGTTACTCAAAGTGTTGTTGATGTCAATGGATGCGAAGACACACTAACTCTTCCGATTTTGTACTTCCCTTTACCTCCGGAATTATCTCTGGATCCTTTTGATACGCTGGCTTGTGTGCCGGCAACCGTTGATTTCACCTCCCTTAATGCTATTTTTTCAGAGGAATATACAGTTCGTTGGGATTTTGGTGATGGAAATACCTCCGATGATACCAGACCCTTCCACGTTTACACTGAACCCGGAAATTATACTATTACTGTGTATGCCGAGAACAGATTTGGTTGTGGGATTCAGGGAATCTTTGAAAATTATATCACTGTACATGGTCGTCCTATCGCGGATTTTAATCACACACCGAATGAAGTTACAAACAGAAATCCAACAGTAAATTTCATTAATACTTCCAACGGTGCAGTTCAGTATTTTTGGGATTTTGGTGGCTTGGGGAGTTCTAATCTAAATAATCCTAGTTTTAATTTTCCCGACACCGGCAGATATGATGTAATCTTAATCGTCTTAAATGAATTTGGTTGTCCTGATACCATTTCTTATCCGATTGATGTGGTTCCGGTAATTTCTTATTTTGTCCCCAATGCATTTACACCGAATACAGATGACACCAATGATTTCTTTTTTGGCAAAGGTGATTTACTTGGCATTCGAGATTTCGATTTTAGAGTTTTCAATCGCTACGGGCAGCAATTATTTCACACCAAAGAACCGGAGGAGGGGTGGAACGGACGTATAAATAATACAGGTGAATTACAGAGTCCTGCCGTTTTTGTTTATAAGGTAGATATTATTGGTCCGAGAGGGGAGCCCTACGAATATAAGGGTACTTTTCTATTGTTGAAATAGCATTATCTGAAATTTCATCGTATTCCGGAAAAAATACTGAAATATTTATCTATATGTATAAATAATTAATAAAATAAGTTTTATATTTGCACCTCATTTGAAAGACTAGTAAAGATATAGCAATGGATAAGATGAAATTCGTAGAGGAGCAAACTCTAACAAAGCCAAATTTTCCCGACTTTAGAGCGGGTGATAATGTTGTAGTTAATTACAAGATTAAAGAGGGTGATAAAGAAAGAATTCAGCAGTATAGAGGAGATGTCATTAAAATTAATGGCGAAGGACTGAACAAAACATTTACAGTAAGAAAAATATCTAACGGTATTGGTGTTGAAAGGATCTTCCCAATGGCTAGTCCGCATATCGACTCAGTTGAAAGATTGAAAAGAGGTAAAGTAAGACGTGCAAGATTGTACTACCTAAGAAACCTTGTAGGTAAAAAAGCAAGAATTAAGGAGAAGAATGTAATGGCAAAATAGTCATTATGTACTTTTATGAATTATATTTAATGGTCGCATGAATTATTTCTGTGACCATTTCTTTTTATGGCAAATGTGGAAAGATTGTATGTCGATAAGCTATTTGATATCATAACAATACATCTGAGGTGCAAGACCACATAAACTTTGTCAACTTATGGGTCTACCTGGTAAAGTGTAAATTCAAATTCATACTCTTGATCGATTTTTAACGTTGTTAAAATATAATTTTTGAAGGACTTCGCTGAAATTTTTATTAAATGAGAGTGCATTTTTATATTTTGTTTTTCCTGGTAATGAGCTCTTCTGTGATGGCACAGCTTGGAGTAACTACTGCAGGGATTCAGATCAAGCCACTTTTACCGGTATCAATATTTAATGTGGGTAACAATGTCATCACACAGGATATTTATACTGCTACGATTACTCCGCGGGTAGGGATAAGTTATGGAGGTGTGATAAGAGTAGGCATTACAGATCGATTGTCTGTAGAAACAGGCTTGCACTATGTGCGAAGAAACTTTAGAATCAATGTAGAAACAGGGGAATCTAACAGCTTCGATGCTTCAAATTTTTCCTATATAAACTTTGAACTTCCCGTACAGGGAATGATTTTCATTCAATTATCTGAGCGCTTATTTTTTAATACTGCATTGGGTATAGCTGTCAATATGTGGCCATCCAGTGTGCAGACTGTAGGTGATCGGAATATAATACAGCACCGGTCTTTTATTCAGAGACGTGCTACATTTTCATTTATAGGTAATTTAGGAGTAGAATGGCGTACTGCAAATTTCGGTTCATTCTACCTGGGAACATCACTGAATAATCCCTTCAATGCTATCACTTCTGCCACTGTCATTGAATACGATGATCGGGTCAATAATCACTCAGTTGATTTCGTGACCCAATTACGAGGGGATTTTATCTCTATAGATCTGCGCTATTTATTTAATTGATTGTTGGGCGTTCCCCCGCAATACAATTAATAATTTTCTATATATTTCAAGGCGGGGTCGCTCCCCTGCATGGTTCCGTACTTCCCTTGACAGGTCGTACCGGCTCTGACTATCGTCTTCGCCGCATTCCGGGCAGCTAACGCAGGAGAACTATCACATCCTGATTTTGGATAGAAAGTATTTTTATTAAAAATTTTAGAAGTGTATACCTATTCCGAGATTCAGCATTAGTTGACTAAAATTCATAGTAAATCCGGCAAGATTAGTTTCGCCGTTTTTAGCTTGCAGGAGCGATCGTTAAGATTATTCCTTTGTGTAAAATGAGACATTTTTATGCCTCCCACTATGAATCCAAAACTTCCCGACGCCATAAATCGAAAATTCCGGATCCAATCGCCAGGAAGTCTCGAGGATAAAGTAATGTTTGAAATCCATAATTAAATACGCTGCTATACTTGATGGCATTTGACTCGCCAACATAATTTTTGATGTTGATAAATGGGCATCATAGCTGTGAATGAACTAAATTCAAAAAAGGCAGGTTTTGAAAACTCTTGTCCGTAGAATTGAAAAGTACTCAGTGTCAACAATGTCAGTATTATGGTACAAATTTTATTCGTGGTATTTTGTATTTCTAAAGGAGCATATTTCTCTTAAAATTATATTTTATTGGACATTATTTTAGTAATTTGTTGGTGTATTAACTTCGATTTAATCTTAAGGAATGAATTGGATCTTCGGACCCTGCGTCAGGCATATGGAGGGCGTCCCGAAGGGCGGCACACAGTGCGAAACCCCGCAATACGCCGACCGTGACTGTTAAATAGATTGAATTTAGATTCTTATTTCTTCTGAAAGTGCTGTTAAAGATTATTGAAAGGTCATGGTGACGCCCACACGCTAATCAAAAGATAATTCTACTTCTATAAGATAGTGTTGCAGCAGTTCTTCAAAGGTAACGCAATGATCCAAAGGAAGAATTAATTCCTGCCATTCATTGTTGGGATGAATGATGATATCTCTATCACAGCTTCGAAGCTTCAGAGGCAGTTGCAGATCCGGATGCGCTTCTTCAAACTTGTAATGATAAATCAAGAAATCGGTGTAGATAACCGGCTGTTGAATAATAGACAACTTAGGAACGAAGGTGCTGAAAAAATATTGTTCAATAAATGCATTCACATTACTAAATTTAAAGATTTCTTTAAAGTATTGGTATATTTCTGCTGAGGTGACTTTAGAATATTTATATTTTTCGTAGAAGGCCAGAAGCATGTCCTTCCACAATAAATCATCGTCCACAAGATTTCTTAAGGTGTGGTATATCCAGGCTCCCTTGTAATAGATATCGGAACTTTTAAAGCCATCAAAATTGACATCCAGCGGTCCTTGTATCGGGTCGAGATTTCGGATCCATGGTCGTTGCATGAGTAAATATTCTGTGTAAGCTGGCTTGCCATATATCGCTTCGACGAATAATGCCTCACTATAAGTAGTCATCGCTTCATGGATCCACATATCCGCATGATCAGTACAGCTGATACTATTTCCCCACCATTCATGTCCTGTTTCGTGCATTATCAGGTAATCCCAATCTTGATTAGCCGGTATTCTTCCCCCCAAATAGCCTCGTTGAAAGTTGTTTCCATAAGCAATGGCACTCTGATGTTCCATCCCTAAATAAGGTGCTTCTACGAGCTTATATCCATCTTCTATAAAAGGGTAGGGGCCAAAAAACAATTCCAGGGCAGCCAGAATTTCATGTACTTGTTGGAAATGAATTTTTGCCTTTTCAAGATTATAGTCTAACACATAGTAGTTCAATTGGATTGGGGTGCCGGCACTAGTATAGTAGGTATCTTCAAAAAATGAATAGTGTCCAATATAAAATGACACATTGTAGTTTGTGATAGGATAGGTAATTTCCCAGCTATGCTTATAATAATCTCCCTCTTTACTCAAGCCTCTAAATTGTCCGTTTCCGATGATACTTAAATGGGGATTCATGATATAATAATCCATTTTCATTCCGAAATCAGGATTATCACTTAAATGATCTTTGTTAGGCCACCAAACACTTGCACCAAGGCCTTCGCATGACACACCTGCCCAAAACCTCCCCTTTACATCTTCCGACCATGTAAAACCGCCATCCCAGGGAGCATTTTTGGCAATTTTTGGAATTCCTTTATATTTTACCTCTATTTGATAGGAGTTTCCGGCTTTGAAACCGCAACCTATGATTTGAAAGGCATTAAAAAATCGATTATAAGATAATATTTGATCTTGATAGTTTACCTCCAATATGGCCATATTTTCAAAAAGATCCAATTGAATAGTATCTGTATCTGCTATACAATCAAATGAAATTATGTTGGATCCAAAAATCTCCGGTGTAGTCTCATCGAAATATACACTTAAATGGTAACGTTTGACATCGAAACAAGTCCGATATTTGGACAAGGTGCCTCTAATAGAATCCTGTTCCGGGAATGATTCGGGCCAATCATAGGAGCTATATTGCCCTACAAGACTTGTTGAAAAAACTAAAAGAATGAAATAAAATATATAATGTTTCATATTTGCAACAAAGTAAGAAAGTATGAGTTATCTACATATTTAAACCTTTATTTTTTTAAATATAATTAGTAAATCTAATTTTGTGCATATTTTCAAAAAATTGATCTAATATAATATGTTTATCTCATAGCAAGGATAATAGTAATTTTTAATATATGGCTCTGAGAACGGTTATTTTTCTGTTCGTAATATTACTTTTGGATATCTATGCGGCTACAGCTTTGAAGGTTTTAACTCCGAAGCGCTGGGTTCTGTATGTAGTCTGGACGTTGAATATATTATCTTATACAATTTTGTTACTATACTTTACGACAGATTTGAGGAACCACTCCACCAAAGCGCTGGCAGTATACCCGGGCGCATTTATTTTCATTTATTATTTCTCTAAATTATTTTTTCTGCCTTTTCTATTCATAGATGATGTCAGAAGGTTCGTTACTTTTTTATATTCGAAGTTTAGCAGCAATACTGCTGAATTCGATTCCGGTAGATCCAAAGTTTTAATGGCAATAGGTTTGGGATTTTTTTTAGTACCATTTTCATCTTTGTTTTATGGAATTATCCGCAATCCTTATCGCTACAAAGTTCATGAAATAGACATAGAAATTCCGGATTTACCCGCAGAGCTGGAAGGGTTGAAAATTGTCCAAATTTCTGATATACATTCGGGTACATTTGTATTTAAAGATCCGATCAACAGAGCAATTGAGCTCATAAATGAAATGGAACCTGATATTTTTGTATTTACAGGAGATTTAGTGAATACCTTTGCATCAGAGGCAGATGAATATGTTGATTTATTTGATAAGATCAATGCCAGATATGGCAAGTATTCCATTTTAGGTAATCATGATTACGGAGATTATCACAATTGGCCTTCCAGAGAAGAAAAACAAGCCAATTTTAAACATTTATTAGAGATACATCAAAAATTGGATTGGGATTTATTAATCAATGAACACAGAACTATTGAGATAAATGGTCAAGAAGTAAGTATAATTGGTTCGGAGAACTTTTCAGCTTCTGCCAGATTTGTAAAACACGGAGATCTGATAAAGGCCACAGAAAATATTTCTTCTGAATCTTTCAAGATTTTGCTGACCCACGACCCTTCTCATTGGCGTTATGAGGTGACAGAAAAATATAAAGAAATTTCCTTAACTTTATCGGGTCACACACATGGATTCCAATATGGAATAGAAATTCCGGGTTTTGTAAACTGGAGCCCTTCAAAATACATTTATAAAGAATGGGCAGGCTTGTACGAAGAAGGGAATCAAAAATTGTATGTGAACAGAGGTTTTGGAGTTTTAGGATATCCCGGAAGAGTGGGCATTCTGCCTGAAATTACCAAACTTACTTTAAAAAGGAAAAAATAATTCTAATGAAATTTACGATCTTATTTATATTAAGTATAATGTTTATTTCTTGTAGCTCTGAGAATGAAATAGTACAGGGAGATTTGCAGGGAAGATGGGAATTGGATTCAGCTACTAGAAATGGGAAAGATTCGCCTGCTTTGGAAGGGGTCTATTTCGATTTCTCTACAAATGAGTTTGAAACTAATTTTCCATACCCGGAACTTGGAAGCAGATATGGATTGGAAGATAAAACTATAATATTAGAGGGAAATCCACCGTTGGAAATGTATATCCAGTCTTTTGAAAATAATAAATTATCATTGGACATCTCATTACAGGGTTCTAATTTTACCCTTTTACTAAATAAAAACGAAGAACTGATCAAGTGAGATTAATAGCACTATTTTTCTTTATTTTGAGTTGCACGCCTCTATTTTCAATGGAGGTAAGTGTTGTAAGTGCGGTATATTTTGCTGCAGATAAAAGTCCGTATCTCGAACTTCATTACAGTATTTCAGGCACTACTTTATCCTACTCATCCTTAAGTTCTTCTCAAAGTTCAGTAGTGAAAGTTCTTATGACTTTAGAGTCAAATGGTGAAATTACCAGTTTCGATCACTACCGGCTAAATACTGAACTGGAAACATCCAAGGAAGATATTATTGATATCAGAAGATATAATCTTCCTGCCGGGAAATACCTTCTAAATATTGAAGTGACTGATTTGAATGATAGCACTTCGATATATATTCACAAAGATTCTATTTTCATTTCGGAATTGAAGTCAAGCCCCGAAATTGGGAGTATTTTATTGGTTTCGAATATTGATGCCAAGAGTGGAGATGAATCTAATACTGATGCCAGAGTCAAATATAATTTTATGCTGACGGCTCTTCCACATCAATATGCTTATAGAAATGTGCATAAATTATATTATTATACAGAATTGTATAATATGCCTCTAGAAGAAAATGAGGGATATTACTATATCAAAACTGAACTAAAAGAAGCCAAATTAGGACAAAAAACCGGCGCGGCACTTTACGAAAATAAACGAAAAAGAAAAGCTAAAGATTTGGATGTTTTCATAAATGCATTGGATTTAGAGGAGATTCCATCGGGAAATTACTATCTATTATTGAGTGCAGAGACCGAGGACGGCGAAAAAATTGCAGAATCCTACTTGTTATTTCAAAGAAGTAACCCGGAATTTGATAGAAAATTATTACTTACCGCTATACCGGAAGCTAAAGATGAGGGTGATCTTAAAAAATTTGAATCAATTCCAAATGATACTTTAGTTTATTCATTGAAGGCCATAAGCCCTCTTGTCCGTCAGGTAGATAGTGAATTGATTAAAATTTTGGTTAATGAAAGAGATTCAAAAGCTATGAGCAGGTATTTGTCTAATTATTTTAATGATGAATATCCGGCAGCTCCTTACAGTGCTTATCAACAATTTATGGTTATCGCCAGATTCACTGATCAATATTACAATAATGGATTTAGACATGGCTTCGAAACAGATAGAGGCAGGATATTTATAAAATATGGTCGACCGTCAGATATTGTTACTGTGGAAGATGAAGTAAGTGCACCACCATACGAAATCTGGGTCTATAATGAAATGATTCAAAACAATCAGACAAATGTTAAATTTTTGTTTTACAATCCCGATTTAATGCACAATGGTCATATTTTATTACATTCCACAGCAAGAGGTGAAATAAATAACGCCCAATGGCAAACTATTTTATATAAAAATGCCCCTGGCGAAGGTCAAAAACAGTCTAATTTCTTCGAAGGACAAAATGCACAAGAGGCTATCAATAGAAGAGCGGTGCGTTATTTTAACGATCTTTAATTGTATACCCTATTCCCGGGTTTGTTTAAGAAGTATATCACTCAAAAATCAATTTATCATGGTTGATAAGTATTTTGGTACTTAAGTATTTATATACACTATTACAATATTTTTCTTTTCTTTGCGATTGTTAATGAAAAAGAACATGCTTAGAATATATTTAACATTACTTTGGATTAGCTCAATTTCCGCTATTACCTTTTCTCAAAACGATGCGTTGAGAGACAGTCTTCAAAGGGAATATGAAGCGCGGATTCAAATGTCAAGGATTGACGACATCTATATTCCAAAAGATGTTTATGATGCCTTCAAGGAGCTGGACGATAAAACCACCGAAGCCTCCAAAGAGAAATTTGCTGCTGTTCCTGAGGAAAAGGTTGTTGAGTTGATGCAATTCCGCTTAGGCTTTTGGATGAAACAGAACTGGGGATTCGGAATGGGAAGCAGATTGACCCACCATATGAGGGATTTTGGTGTTCAAACACCGGATGAGGGTGTTGCATTTATATTGATTGGCTGGCATAGACATTTGAATGGATCTGAACTTGATTTGGAAGGGTTAGGCGCCGGTATTGCAGAGAGAAGAGTGAAAGCTTTTGAAGAGCAAAAAAAGAAAGGAAAAGTTATCCATGAAGAAACGAGGAAATTGAGCGAAGAGGAAATAAATGAACTTTTGGAGCAGAAAAGAAATTAATAGCATTATATTTTAAGAATTTAGAAATGAGTATGACGGTGGTGAACTATTGATTCCGTCAAAAATGAATAAACAGAATGACAAAAAATTTACTGATAGTTGAGTCACCAGCGAAAGCGAAGACAATTGAGAAGTATTTGGGAAAGGATTTTACTGTAAAATCCAGTTATGGTCACATTAGAGATTTAGATAAAGGGGCTGACGCAGTCAATATTGATAAGGACTTTGAACCCCTATATGTTATTCCCCCTGATAAGATGAAGGTTGTTAAGGAATTGAGGGATGCCTCGAAGAAAGCTGATGAAGTTTGGTTAGCGACGGATGAGGATCGCGAGGGTGAGGCTATTTCATGGCACCTTTGCGAAGTATTGGGATTGGAAACCAGTCAAACGAAAAGGATCGTATTTCGGGAAATAACGAAACCAGCTATTCAGAATGCAGTACTAAACCCAAGAACTGTCGATGTAAATCTTGTAAACGCGCAGCAAGCCAGAAGGATTCTGGATAGATTGGTCGGTTATGAGCTCTCTCAGACACTTTGGAAGAAAGTGAAGGGCAATTTGTCAGCCGGTCGCGTTCAGTCAGTGGCAGTAAAATTAGTTGTAGAGAGAGAAAGAGATATAACAAATTTTAGTACTGAATCCTTCTTTAAAATATATGCTTATTTCCTAGTGAAAAATGAGCAAGGCAAGTGGGTGGAATTAAAAGCCGAATTAAGTACCAAAATTGATAAAGTTGATAGTGCTAAATCAATTTTGGAGCAAGCCGTTAACGCTTCTTTTAAAATAATTGACATAGTTGTCAAGCCGGGTAAACGGAAACCGGCTGCCCCATTTACAACTTCAACATTGCAGCAGGAAGCTTCTCGTAAATTAGGATTTAATGTGAATCGAACCATGCAGGTTGCTCAGCGGCTCTATGAATCAGGATTGATCTCTTATATGAGAACAGATTCTACTTTATTAAGCCAAACCGCACTCGATGCCATAGCTAATCAAATTTTATTGGATTATGGGAATGCCTATCTAAATACCAAGCAGTTTTCTTCCAAAAAACAAGGTTCACAAGAGGCGCACGAGGCTATAAGACCGACCGATTTTGCATTGAAGCACACCAGTATGGGCAGAGATGAAACGCGCCTTTACGACTTAATATGGAAAAGAACAGTGGCGTCACAGATGTCCGATGCCATTTTAGAAAAAACTGTTGTTGAAATAGAAATGTCGACGAATAAGGAATTATTATTCAAGGCAGAAGGGGAGGTACTTAAGTTTGACGGATTCCTGAAATTGTATCTCGAAGGAAAAGATGATGATGAAGAGGAGTCAAAGGGCATTTTACCACCTTTGAAAGTCGGCATGCCGCTCAATCTTGACAAAATGGAGGGAATTGAGAGATTCACAAGACCTCCGGCACGGTTTACAGAAGCTGCATTGGTTAAGAAATTAGAGGAATTAGGGATTGGACGACCGTCCACGTATGCGCCCACAATTTCGAGGATAACAGAACCGAGTAAAGGCTACGTCACAATTGAATCACGACCCGGTGTGGAACGTCAGTTTCAACATTTATTATTACAAGAAGGTAATATTAGCCGGAAGGTGGATAGCGAAATCACCGGCGCAGGAAAAAATCATTTATATCCAAGTGATATGGGCATGGTGGTTGTCGATTTCTTAGATGAACATTTCGATGAGATAATGGACTATGGTTTTACAGCCGATATAGAAGAAAAGTTCGACAAAGTAGCAGAAGGAGAGGAAGTTTGGACTGAGATGTTAAGAGTCTTTTATACAAGATTTCATAAAGATGTCGAAAAAACACTCGAAGAAGCAGCAAGAGCTTCGGGAGAGCGAATTTTGGGTAAAGATCCTGAGACCGGTAAAACTTTGCTGGTGAGGATGTCTAAATTTGGAAGACCAATTGCACAAATTGGAGCTCCTGATGAGTTGAATGATGACGAGACACCTAAATATGCCAATTTAATGAAAGATCAGTCTCTTGAGACCATTAGTCTTGAGGAAGCTTTGGCTTTATTTGCACTACCTAGAAGTCTAGGAGAATATAAAGGCGAGGAGATTACAGCCAATTCAGGTCGGTATGGACCCTATATAAAATTCGGCGAAAATCAATTTGTAAGTCTTAGAAGAGATCAGGATCCTTTTAGTATTACAACTGAGGAAGCTTTGGGTCTAATTGAAGAGAAAGTCAAGGCAGATGCACCAAAAGGTTCCTATAAAGGAGAACCTTATACAATTGGAAAAGGGCGGTTTGGTCCTTTCATAAAGTATACTAGTTTGTATGTTAATATTCCAAAAAAGTATGATCCTGAGAATTTATCACAAGATGAGGCGCATGAATTGATTGCTGCGAAGATTCAGAAGGAAGAAGAGCGATATATTCAGGTGTGGGAAAATGAAAAAATAGCGATCGAAAATGGAAGATGGGGACCTTTCATCCGATTTGGAAAAGTTAATGTTAAACTCCCTAAGGGTAGCGATGGCAAGAACATGACAGCGGAGGAAGCGTTGATACTAACTTTAGATGAAGTTAAGAATATCATTAAAGGTGTTGTGCCATCTGCTTTTGATAAAGGGGGAGCTAAGCCTAAAGCGGCAACTAAAAAGAAGGCTCCTGTAAAGAAAAAAGCAAGTCCTAAGAAAAAATAAACTATTTTTTATTTCTCAGTAGTCAAATCTGTGAATATATCCCGGGCGGTATTTCTTGCTGCCCCGGGATTCCCTATAATAGTCCATAATTCATCGTAGCCATTGACTTGAGCAATGCTATTTTCCGGCTTTAGTAATTCTGTCAAATGCTTGGCAATAGAGGGTGGGGTGGCAGCATCTTGAATTAATTCAGGTATTAATGGCTTGTCTAGGATTAAATTCACCAAAGAAATATAATCAACCTTGGCTAGTCTCTTTGCAATGGCGTAACTCACAGGGTTTGTTATGTAACATACAATCTGAGGCGTGTAATGGAGGGCGGTTTCTAGGGTAGCGGTGCCGGAAGTAACTATAGCCACCTTTGCTTTTTTCAATAATTGATAGGTTTGATCATTTTTAACGGATAGCTTGTTTTTGATTGAAGCAGTAGCGAAATTTTTAATGATTTCGTCGATCCATTCTTGTTTTACGTTCGAAGCTTTACCGATAATGATTTCTTGATTGGTAAAATTATTTAAAGCTTGCAACATGTTCGGAAGAATAAATTTTATCTCCTGTTCTCTGCTCCCCGGCAGCAGTAAAATGTAGTCACCCTTTATTTTGTTGGAAACATCTTGCGTAATCCTATCTAATATGGGATTGCCCACATATTGAGCCTCAACGCCATATTTTTGGTAAAAATCAACTTCAAAAGGGAATATGACATACATTCGGTGGACATTTTCTTTGATTTGCTTAGCCCTCCCCGAATTCCATGCCCATAGTTTTGGTGAAATATAATAATAAACAGGAATATTGTTTTTCTTTGCCCACTTCGCAATTCGAAGGTTAAATCCGGCAAAGTCTATCAGGATAAGCGCATCAGGCTTTTCCCTTAAAATATGTTTTTTGGTGTTTTTTAAAAAATTATTTATTGTACCCAACTTTTTAAAAACCTCCCAAAAGCCCATCACATTAATAGTCTCCGATGACATTACTATTTCGACCCCGGCATTTATCATGTGGTGTGAACCGATTCCTTTTATTTCAGCCGAGGAATCAATATCATAAATGGACTCAGCTAATTTGGCGCCATGTAAATCTCCCGAAGCTTCTCCTGTAATAATAAAATATTTCATTGAGGTGTCAATTTATTACTGCCCGAAAAATTGATCCCAAAATATTGTTAACCAAATTGCTACTGTAAGAAAAGTTGCAAAAATTACCCCTCTGGTCCCATTGTATAAGTGGTTTTTATTAAACCATTGCAGTACAAAGATATTGAGGGAAATAGCTAGAATTGCTGAAGTTCTTTTCCTGAAGTTCTCGTCAAACATTTCATTGCCCGGTGTTTCAGATGCCGATCTTATTAGGTTGTTTATTTGCTCGAAAATCATCAATATCACCGCATAACCTACAAAGGCAGTAATGAAACCTACCACTAATCCGATCCAAATTTTATTATATTTTTGATATTTCATCATTTTCTTAATGTTTTAAAAGGAAATTAAGAGAAGTTAATGCTTCGTATTGTGTAAGGTCATGTTTCGAAGGGACTACAGAAATATAACCTTCTCGCAATGCCTCCATATCTGTATCGTCTCCCTGATCGTCGTATATAAATTTGCCTGTGAGCCAGTAATAAGGTTGACCTCGCGGATCAATGGCTTGGATAAATTCTTCCTCCCATCTGCCGTTCGATTGTCTGCAAATTTTTATCCCCTTGAGTTCTTCATAGGTAAGTTTAGGAATATTTACATTCAATAATTTTGTATTGGGCATCCCTTTGAGTAAAACTTGCTCAATGATATGCTTAATATAGGGTCTTGAAGACTGGAAATCAGCATCAAAGGAATAATCTAACAAAGAGAAACCTATAGACGGGATTCCTTCTAAACTAGCCTCCATGGCGGCGGACATAGTTCCTGAATATATGATATTGATAGAGGCATTCGATCCGTGATTTATTCCTGAAATACAGAGATCTGCTTTCCGATCTTTTAGTATAACGTGCTTTGCCAGCTTAACGCAATCGACAGGTGTGCCATTGCATTCATATGCTATAATACCGTCAAATACATCTACTTTATTTAAGCGTAAAGGGTCTTCGATCGTGATTGCATGCCCTTGTCCGCTTTGTGGGCTATCAGGAGCGACAACTATTACATCACCTAGCTCTCTGGCAATATCTACTAAAGCTTTGATTCCCGGCGCTATGATTCCATCGTCATTAGTCACTAAAATCAAAGGTTTTTGTTTTGTCATATCATTTCTATTAGGTGACAAAAATACAGAATAGGGCATTAACAAATGCAAGAATCAAGATTTGTTTTGTTGGATCCCTTAATATTTTATAGTGAACATGGATATTGCATGTTGCGTTTTATAGTATTATTATGATCAGAAAAAATTAATAAAAATGAAATCATTGTGGAATGGAAATATAAATTTTGGTTTGGTTAATATCCCCATCAAAATATATTCAGCTTCTGAAGAGAGGAGAATAGATCTTGATATGCTGGACAGTAGCGATCATTCTCGTATCAGATTCAAAAGAGTAAATGAAAATACCGGAGAAGAAGTAGAGTGGAAAAATATCGTGAAAGGATTTCTCAAGGATGATAAGTATGTAATCCTTGAGGATGAAGATTTTGAGAAGGCCAATATGAAGAAAAGTAAAACCTTGGAAATAGATGCATTTATAAAAGAAAATGAAGTTGAAGAAGTCTTATTTAAGAAACCTTACTTTATTGAACCGCAAAAAGGTGGGGCAAAATCCTATAATTTATTGAAAGATGCATTGATAAAGTCAAAGAAGCTCGGTGTAGCCACTTTTGTTATGCGTGCAAAGGAGAATTTGAGTTTAATAGGGGTATATAAAGGGGTTTTGGTATTACATGTGATTCGATTCATGGATGAAATAAGAGATGCCTCTGAACTTAATATTCCTGAGACTAAAGTTGCGAAAAAGGAAATTGATATGGCTTTATCACTTATTGACCAATACACGGAGAAATTCGATTTTGGAAAATATAAAGATGTGTATAATGATCAATTAATGGATATAATCGAAAAGAAATCAAAAGGTAAAAAAACCACGGTGAGAAAATTAGAAACCAAGGCTACTCCGGCAAAAGATCTTATGGCTCAGCTTAAGGCTAGTCTTGAGAAGAAACAAAAGCGATCGTAATGAGTCTTGATAAATATAATAAAAAGCGAGATTTCGGTAAATCCCCGGAACCTAAAGGGAATAAAGCCAAATCAGGAAAATCCTTACAATTTGTTATTCAAAAGCATGATGCACGCAATCTTCACTATGATTTAAGACTCGAAATGAGCGGGGTACTTAAGAGCTGGGCTGTCCCCAAAGGTCCGTCTATGAATCCTGACGACAAACGTTTGGCCGTGGAGACGGAGGATCATCCAATGAAATATTTAAAATTTGAAGGTACTATACCCAAAGGAAATTACGGTGCAGGTGAAATGGAAATATGGGATTCAGGAACTTATGAAATATATGATAATAAGCAATTGACACCTGACGAACAGTGGGAAAAAGGAGATATCAAAATTGAGTTTTTCGGCAAGAGAATTCAAGGGGCTTTTGCCTTGGTCCGAACCCGCCGGAGTGGAGATCAGAATCATTGGCTTTTAATTAAGAAAAAAGACAAATTCTCCACAGACCTTGAATATGATATCGATAAGGTTGAACTCGATTCGGATAGTGATAATTCATCTGAAATGAAGTCAAAATCTATGATTCAACCTATGTTGGCATCGCAAAGTGCAAAGCCCTTTTCAAAGAATGGATGGATTTATGAAATAAAATGGGATGGCTATAGGCTATTATCGAATATTGATAATGGTAAAGTGCAAATTTATTCCCGAAATGGAATTTCTTATAATATGAAATTTCCTAAGGTGTTGAAATCTTTAAAATCAATTGAACATGAAGCTATTATTGATGGCGAGGTCGTGGTTCTTGACAAAAAGGGCAATCCGGACTTCCAAGCCCTTCAAAATTATGATGAGAATACTCCCGGGGAATTAAAATATTATGTCTTTGACCTATTATATCTCAATGGAGAAGATATTACCCACCTTCCGCTTATTGAAAGAAAGAGTTTAATTCCGACTTTAATAGAAGATTTAGAGAATGTTCAGTATTGTGATCATGTGGACGATATGGGGATTGCATTCTTTGAAAAGGTAACAGCAATGGGGCTTGAGGGAATTATAGCCAAGAAATCTGATTCAAAATATGTGCCGGGAAGTAGGAGCTCAAATTGGTTAAAGGTTAAAGGCCGGGAGAGCATGGAGGCTATCATTTGTGGCTATACTGATTCGGATAATTCCTCTTTTGGCTCGTTAATTCTGGGTATTCAAGAGGAGGGAGAATTGAAATATATTGGTAATTGTGGAACAGGGTTCAATGAGAACCTAAAGCGTCAATTGTTAAATGAATTTAAAGCTTTAGAAATCGATAAAAGCCCATTTATTGAAAAAATTAATTTGAAGGGAAGGAGCCCTGTTTGGGTAAAACCTTCAATCATATGTGAAGTCAAATTTTCTGCATGGACAGAAAGTAAAAGATTAAGACACCCTGTTTTTAAAGCAATTCGAGAGGATAAATCAATAAAAGAAATAAGTACTCCCGAGGTTGAATCACCCCCAAAAAAGTCCAAAACAAGTACTTCCCAGGAAGACTCTATTAGAATCAACAATATTGACGTCTCAATAACAAATCTGGACAAAATTTATTGGCCGAAAGAGGAAATTAGTAAATATCAACTCATTGATTATTACCTACAGATGTCTGAGTTTATTCTTCCATTTCTTCTTGATCGTCCGCAGAATTTGCACCGTCATCCCAACGGCATTACCGGTGAATCATTTTATCAAAAGGATACCGCCGGAAACTTCCCTGATTGGATAAAAACTGTTTCTATTAATTCTGAATCAGCGAATAAAGACATAGAATATATGCTATGTCAAAATGAAGCAACATTGCTATATATGGCCAATTTAGGTTGTATTGAGATTAATCCTTGGAATTCCAGAACAAAAAATCTAGATAATCCCGATTATACAGTCATTGATTTGGATCCAGCCGATAAAAATACTTTTGAAGAGATTATTGAAGTGGCACAAACTGCCCACGAAATCCTGGAATTTGCCGGTATCAATTCTTATTGTAAAACTTCAGGTTCAAAAGGACTTCATATTTATATTCCATTGAAAGCAAAGTACAATTATGATGAAGCCAGAGATTTTACAAAACTCATATGCCATTTTGTGAATGATCAACTTCCTAAAATAACGACATTGGAACGGAGCCTAAAAAAGCGAAAAGGGAGGATATATTTAGATTATCTTCAAAATAGGAGAGGACAGACACTAGCTGCACCGTATTGTGTTAGACCGAAACCGAATGCGACCGTTTCAGCCCCACTGGAGTGGAGAGAGGTTAAAAGTGGCTTGAAACTTGAAGATTTTAATATATTTACGATGCCGGAAAGAGTGGTGAAAAAACCTGAGCTTTTTAAGGATGTATTAAAAAAAGGCAATAATATTGAAAAGGCATTGGAGAAATTAGAGGAAAAATAATCTCATTTTATGGTAATTTCTTAAAAAACAATATTTCCCTAAACGAATTTCTTTACCTTGGGTTATATTCAGGTAATCCTCAAATTAGCTTTTTATGGCTAATGTGAATTTTAATTTAGGAAAAGGAAATATATTGAAAGAAAAGGAAAAGATTGGCGTGTTAGTAGTGAATTTGGGAACTCCCGATGCACCGACCACTCAGGCAGTTAGAAAATATCTAAAGCAATTCTTATTGGATGCACGAGTAATCGACTATCCATGGCTGCCAAGAAACTTACTCGTGAGAGGATTAATTGCTCCATTCAGGGCTAAAAGTTCAGCCAAATTATATCAGCGCTTATGGACGGAGCAAGGTTCTCCATTAAAAACATATGGCGAGATATTAGTAGCGGAAATCCAAAAAAAATTGGAAGCAAATTATTTCGTTCGCCTGGCAATGCGCTATCAAAGTCCTTCCATAGAAAACCAACTGGAAGATTTGATTCAAAATGTCAAAGTAGATAGATTAATTATTCTTCCCTTGTTTCCTCAATATGCTTCTGCTACTACCGGCTCCATTATGGAGGAGGTAATGAGGCTTTTGTCTAAGAGATTAACTATTCCGGCCGTAAACTTCATCAACAGCTATCCACTGGATGATAAAATGGTGAAAGTTTTTGCAGATAATGCCAGGGTGATGAAATATATGGATTACGACCACATCGTGTTTAGCTATCATGGTGTTCCTGCGAGACAAATTAGGAATTCAGATACCCATTCATATTGTAAAATTGATGGACAATGCTGTGAAACATTAAATGACAGTAATAAATTTTGTTATTCTGCTCAGTGTAATGCCACGTCGAGAGCCATTGCCACTGAACTGGGCCTGGAGCGAAGTCAATATACCGTTTGTTTTCAGAGTAGATTAGGACCTGAGGAGTGGTTGAAACCTTATACAATCGATGTCATTAAGCAACTTCCTAAGGATGGGAAAAAGAAAGTCTTGGTATTTAGTCCTGCCTTTGTGGCGGATTGTTTGGAGACTATTGTGGAAATTGGTTATGAATACAAAGAGGAATTTGAGCATGAATTTGGTGGAGAATCCTTAGATTTGGTGCCAAGTTTGAATGATGATCCTCGATGGGTGGAATCATTAACAGATATTATAAAATCAAATAGCTAAAATTCATTGAGTAAGAGTCTATCCTACAGCGAGTTTATAAAAGATATACAGAAAGGGAAGCCAAATCCTATTTACTTCTTATTCGGGGAGGAAACTTTTTTTATTGATCGCATAGTCGATTATTTTGAAGAAAATATCATACCTGAAAATTTACGATCCTTCAATCAAACTATTGTTTATGGGAAGGATATCAGTGGGAGAGGTGTGGTCGATTTGGTCTCCCGGTTTCCCATGATGTCAGAGCACCAATTGGTAATTGTGAAGGAAGTGAATCAAATTGAAAATTTTAATGATTTGGCCTCCATCATTAAAAAACCTGTCCCATCCACCATATTAGTTTTAACATATCCTAAAAAGTCTCTGGATAAAAGGATAAAAATCAATAAGGATCTGTTGGCAGCAGCGAAGGTTTTCGAAAGCCAACTTTTTTATGACAATCAAATCCCTGAGCTAGCAAATCAATTTTTTAAAGAATTTAGATTACAAGCTGATCAAAAGACTTTGATGCTGTTGGCAGAATATATAGGAACCGATATTTCAAAACTTTATAATGAGATAAAAAAGTTGAGTCTTGTCGTACCTGAAGGTCATAAGGTTACGCCGGAAGACGTGCAGCAATATATTGGAATCTCTAAGGAGTTTAGTGTTTTTGAATTACAAAAGACGATTGCGCAGAAGGATGAAAAGAAGTCATTTTACATATTGCATAATTTACTTTTAAATTCTAAAACCAATCCCCCTCTAGCAATTATATCCATGCTATTTAATTTCGTTCAAAAGTGTTTTGGGCTGCGGGGAGCACAAGGGAGCGATCAGGAATTGGCGAGAAAAATAGGAGTTAATCCATTTTTTTTGAAGGATTATAAATTATTTAATACGTCCTTTAATTATCAGGAGCACACTATTATTCTAGAAGCCTTACTTCATTTTGATTTATTATATAAAGGTGTAATTGGCGATAGAACCCCTCCTGATGAGAAGATGCTGGAATTGTTATCTTACATATTTAAATCCGGTGAAAAGAAAAGTTTGAATAACTAAGATTGATCTATATGTTACATGCAATAATTACTCAAACAAATTTTTAAATTTATCATCATTCATTACATTGCTCCGGGTATCTTCGAGATCTTTTTCATCCTTTGAAGCATTCAAATCCAGATTGTCAGCTTTTATTTTTCCGGAATCCAATAAAAGTTTAGACTCTGTTTCCCATTGATCCAACATTTGAAGTCCCTTGTCAGCAAAAGCTGCATTTTGAAGATCTATCGAATCAATGAATGTGCTGGAAACCTCCATAAATCTTTCCATTTCCCCAACTTTAAGCGCTACATCATCTGCAATAGCCTCTAGAGCTCTATCAAACATTTGCCGCGCCTCACCCTTTCCTGAAATTACCGATGAGGCAGATCTCATAGCACTGTGACTCGTACGAATAGCTTTTCTTTCTTGTTCTTTTATTTGAACTTGATCTTTTGTATCCTCCAGAAGTATTTCAGCATTATTATACATGCGCGAAAGCACTTTATACATCACTTCCATTTTAGTATGGAGTACATGGTACTTTTTATTGGCATCTTCCAAACGAGATGCCTTACGAGCACTTAAAACCATCTGTTGTTCATTGTCACTGGCTCTCGCTTGTTGGGCTAATCTTAAATTTTTATCAATTTCAGATGAATTGTCCTCCATTATATCTTTCAGCCTTCTCATTTGCCCCCGCAAATTTCCTATTTGCTTGCTCATGTTCTGCAAATTTTTAGTCAGGTCGTCGATATAATTTTTCAATATTCCTATCGGGTCAATTGTGATGAAAACTCCTGTAATCGATCGTATTACACTTTTGTAGAGATTGCTAATTAAAATTCTCATCTTCGGATCGAAAATCATGTACAAGAGTGCACCTAATATGATGATCAACAAAGACAAGTAAAGCGCATTCTGAGTAAGTGTAATTAAAAAGGGAAGGATAGCATATAACCCTATACCTATCCCGGCTAAAACTGCAATAAGCACAACCACTCCAACGATACCTTCAGGTCTTTGCCAAAATGTTTTATTCTGAAATTTGGGTTCTGTCATTTTATTAACTATATTAAATTTTGAATATGATCAATGTCTTTCTTGATTTGACTCTTCAGTTGGGTGTAGGTAGTTTCGAAATTTGTTTTAGTTTCTTTCAATCTGTCTTCAGATTCTTTGATGTCGACATCTATATTTGATAACTCTTCATTTAATTGCGCTATTTCATTTTTTAGCTTTGAAATTTCTAATTCTTTGACTTTAATCTGTGTTTGTGCTTCTTCAGCTTGACTATACTTAGCTTTAACTCTGTTTTCAATTTGGGCGTTTAGAGCCTCATCGAATGCAGATTTTTCCGTTTCAAGTATTTTTTGATACCGCTCTGCACTTTGAATAAGAGAATCCTTGGAAAGCCCGACAGTGCTCCCTGCCGCAAAAGCTGATTTTATTGACGTTGATTCATCAATATTCATTTCCTTCATTTTAATAACTGCCTGCTTGAATTCAATATAATCGAATTCTTTGAGATTATTGGCTATTAAGGCCTTCAATAAAAATTGTAAGCTTTTATCATCTAGATCAGCAACGTTTTCGAAAAGTTTGATATCCTTTTTAATCATGTTTAATTATTTTATTCAAATATATGGTTCTATTGTATGGAATTCAAATTTCAACAATATAAGTCAACCATTATATATAAAATATCGTATAATAAGAATAAGTTGAATGTTTTCGTCCAAAGGCCATTTTTTTTCTATCAACTTATTCTATTTTAATATTTTATTATCATTTTTGTTTGCATTCCCTGAAGGTTACACGGTCGAAATTTATATTTAAATTTTGAAATGTTTTTAAATATTATTAAAAAACATCCTTTATATTTATAAGATTATCAAAATTTTATATAAATTTAGTTTTTTATTTCTCTATGAAATTTGTAAATATAAATATTAGCAATATTTAATCTATAACAATCTGTAAAATAGATATTTAAGTATTTATATTTATAATTAGTGGTACTAATGAATTTAGATTTCAAACCGCTGTATAGCATTTGAATGATTTTCGAAAATTAAACCTTTAAAATGAGAACAACTTTACTCCTACAATTTTTTTTATTTTTTTCCCTACTTAGTTTCTCGTTATTTGCAAATAATTTATCTGCTCAAGAAGAAAGTTCTATTTGTTCAAGAGCTTCGGATTCACTCGAATTGGTGAAGCTTTATAATGCAACCAATGGAAGTGGATGGAAGAGTAGTTGGAATTTAAATTCTCCTATAAATACCTGGTTTGGAGTGTTCCTAAATAGTCAAGGTTGTGTTCTCGGTCTTGATTTTAGCCAAAATAATGGAAATAATTTAGTGGGAACCTTGCCGGCATTAAATTTTTCTGAACTTGAATTCTTAAGGCTTACCGATAATTTCCTTAGTGGAAATATTCCATCTTTCGCAGGCACGCCAAATTTGCAAACCTTGACTTTGGATAATAACAATTTTACCGGTGGAACGGAAAATATTGGTGTTTTGGTCAATTTGGATCGTTTAGATCTAAAAAGAAATAATTTTACCGGCAATATATCCTGGATATCTAACCTAACGCTTTTGAGAAATTTAAATATTTCCAAAAACAATTTAGTTGGAAATTTAAATACTTTAGATTTACTTCCCAATCTGGTAGTGGTTGACGTTAGTGAAAATCTGTTTACCGGCAATTTGCCACGAATAGATATGTCCGTAAATCTTGAATTCTACAATGCAGCATATAATCTCTTAACCGGTGCTGTTCCTGCATTTTACGGAAAATTAAACCTAGAAACGCTATTCTTAAATAATAATGACCTTTCAGGTTTTGAACCTGATTTTTATTTTACCGGTCCTGCATTAACTCAATTGCTCTTAAATAATAACAAATTCACTTCAATTAGTCCTAATATCGCTATAATGAACAATTTAGCGACTTTTTCAATCAGCAACAATAATCTTACATTTTTGCCAAATATTGCCTTTTCATCTCAACTGTCAAACTTTGAATTTTCAAATAATTCCTTGACATTTAGTAGTGTTATTCCTAACTTATTTAAAGCTTCACTCAGTACCGTATATTCTCCGCAGAAGCAATTTGGTGAAGAACAAACATTGGATTTAGTAATAGGTGATGCTCTGATCTTAGCGTATGATATCGATGAAAATGTTATTGGAAGTGTCTACGATTGGTTTAAAAATGGAGAATTTTTATTTTCTACTGATAGTCCGGAATTAAATATTATGCCTGTATCAATAAATGACGCAGGCGAGTACATTCTTCAAGTAACCAACCCGACAGCACCTCAGCTTACAATAACGAGTAGAAGTGTCTATGTAAATGTACTTCCTGCAGTTTCAAATGATAATTGTATTGATGCGATAGAAATTTTTGACTTATATAATGGCTGCTACGATTATAATAATAAAAATGCAACATTAGACCTCACTACCCCATCTTGTTATATGACAAGCCCTGCCAATGTCTGGTTTAAATTCAGAGCAGTGACAGAAGATATTCAAATCGTAACCACATCGCAAATTGGAAATTTGGATGTAGCATTGATCAGATTCAATAATCAGCCATGTATCTTCGGAAATTTGACAGAACTGGCATGCTCATCTTCGATTCTCACCTTCAATAATCTTACACCGGGAATAGTATATTATATTATGGTGAGCCGGGGAAGTACAATAGAAGACGATTTTAGTTTATGTATAAATAATTTTGTGCCCACACCGGATAATGATAAGATTTGTGATGCAATAGAAGTACCCATGGGCTCATGTGAGGAAGGTACGCTTCAGGCCGCCACTTCCGATTTCGGTGGTTTAGTTTGTCAAGAACTGGGGCATAGTACAGTTTGGTATCGAATTCAAATGCCAGTCAATTCTAATACATTGGTGGTTGATTTAAGAAATAATAGTTTTAGAGGACCCATAAATGTGACCTTATTCAATGATAGGAATTGCTTATTGGCACCGGTCGTTAATGGTACCAATACATATTGTGGGATTCCAGATCGAAGACTTTATTTTCATAATTTAGAAGAAGGTCAGTTTTATTACGTTCTTATTTCATCTTCAATTATGAATAGTGGAATTTTTAATTTTTGCCCTACAACCTTAAATCTTATTCCTGAAGATTGTATGCAGAATAATAATTGTCTCGCATCACGCCTACAACAAAATATCCTGAATTTGAGCGCAGATGGCAATAAAATGTGTTTTGAAAATTGTAATGTTTTAGGGCTTCCCGGAATCACAACAGTTGATTTCGAATCCTGCCTTTATACGCCGAATTATAGTAAATGGTACCACATTATTGCCGATTCTGAGTCAAATATTTTGTCTGTTGAATTGGAGGCGGGAAACACCATAGAAA
>CALCSX010000209.1 GCA_937894165.1 uncultured Saprospiraceae bacterium
GCCCAACCCGAAGCCAACGCAGAACTCAGAACTCAAAACGAGCAAAGCGACAGAACGCCGAAGGCTAGAGCCAACCCAGAACTCAGAACGAGCCGAAGGCGATAGAACGAGCAAAGCGACAGAACGAGCCGTAGGCTCCCCCTCTACCCTCTTCTGGGATTTCGACGGAGTTCTCATGAATTCCAACCAGGTTCGCGATCTTGGATTCGAAAAAGTCCTGGCTCAGTTCCCGCCTGACCAAGTAGCTCGGCTAATGGAGTTTCACCGGGCAAATGGTGGCTTATCCCGATATGTGAAATTCAGATATTTCTTCGAAGTAGTGCGAGAAGCGGCTGTCAGTGAAGATGAGATCCAGAAATGGGCAAATAAATTTTCTATTATCATGAAGGATTTGTTGGTTGACCCCTCATTATTAATAGAAGAAACCCTAGATTTTGTCAAAAGAAATTATACTAAATATGATATGTTCATCGTCTCCGGCTCAGACCAGACGGAACTGAGATATCTTTGCAAGGAAATGGATATCGCTCAATACTTTAAAGGAATCCACGGCTCCCCAAAGCCCAAAAAATTATGGCTGGAGGAACTTCTCGATACACATCACTATTCACCTTCAAACTGTCTGATGATCGGTGATTCCATCAACGATTATGAAGCAGCCAAACACAATAATATTCCCTTTATGGCTTATAATAATGTTGAATTGGAAGAATATTCGGATTTAGTGTTAGATTTTGGAATTTAGGTTGGAGAAGTTCTGGGTTGAATCTGTTTGGCTTTGGAGTTGGAAATCTTGGGAATCGGAGCTACGGAAAAGAAGTTCTGAGTTCTAGGTTCTGGGTTGAGGAAAATTCTTGGATTTCGGAGTAGAATTTATAGAATTTTAGCACCATAAGAATTAGCAACGATTTATTATAGAGTTATCTGCGGGCTGGAGTGCCTCTTCAGGGGGTTAGCGGGCGTGAAGAGCCTAGAAAAGAGTTCTAGGTTCTAGGTTCTGGGTTAGCGGAAATTCGAGGTTTTTGTGGTTGAATTCTTGGGGTCTTCGCATAGTTTTCGCTCGACTATGTTTCATTTTTTACCACAAAGACACCAAGGATTTTCGCTCGACTATTTGGAGCACAAAGGACACAAAGAGTTTTCAATTGTATATACTATTGAACTAGAGCATATAATTTAGCTTGACAAAACAGTAAAGCAAAAAATTGCCGAAGAAGTCTAGCTAAAACACCACCGCCCTACTCCGTGACCTTTGTGAAGGCTACAGCTGGAAAAGAAAAAAGAAACTTTAATGCCGAAGTTTTAAACTAAGAAAATCACCAACACAGCCCTGCACTTTGTGTCTTTGTGGTTAAAAAACAAATGCCGCTGGCAACCATTGACGCTCTAAAGTCGCTCTCCGAACCGCTCAACAGCGAAGCGACAGAACAGCGAAGCGATAAAACAGCGCAGCGACAGAACGAGCGCAGCGACAGAACGAGCGCAGCGACAGAACTTAGAACTAAAAAACAAATGCACTCAATAATAATCATCCCAGCCCGCATGAAATCAACCCGACTTCCCGGAAAACCCCTCGTGGATATTCTGGGAAAATCGATGATTCAACGCACCTACGAACAATGTCTCAAAGCATTTCCGGCAGAAAGGATTTATGTGGCTACTGACAATGAAGAAATTGAAAAACACTGTCGCGAAAGAGACATCCAAGTGATCATGACTTCAGAAGATTGCTTGACGGGTACAGATCGTGTTGCTGAAGTTGCTAATAAAATTCAAGCTGATTATTACATCAATGTACAAGGAGATGAGCCTCTTATCAACCCACAAGATATACTTGATGTGGAAAAAGCTTTACACGCTTCCCCAGGCTCCATCATCAACGGCTACGCTCCTATCCACGATGCAGATATGTGGAAGAGTGCCAGCACCCCAAAGGTGGTAGTTCGGCAAGATGGAAAACTATTATATATGTCCCGCTCCCCTATTCCCGGCAACAAAACCGGTGAATTCGAGAAAGGCTGGCGACAAATTTGCGTCTACGCCTACCCGAAAGTAGCCCTAGATGCCTTCGTTCAAGCCGGCAAAAAGACTGAAATCGAAGAAATTGAAGATCTGGAAATCCTCCGCTTCCTAGAAATGGGTTTCGAAGTTCAGATGGTACTTCTTTCTGATGAATCTATTGCAGTAGATCACCCTGAAGATGTGGAAAAGGTGGTAGAGATGTTGAAGAGTTTTGGGTTCTGAGTTCTGGGTTATAGACTCTTTATATTTTACTCCTTGGGCGGCGGTGCCTCTCTTTAGGGGGTTAGGGGGCTGTTGAGCCTTGAAAAGAGTTCGGGGTTCTGGGTTCAGGGTTCTGGGTTGAGTATATTCTTGGCATATGTCTTAGAATTCATGGGACTTAGATCTTCGGGAGAGCAGTTCTAAGTTCTGGGTTAAGGAAAGTTTATAGGGTTTATATGGTTTATGAGGTTATATTCATTGTTCCAATAAACAATGAAATGATAAACAGCTAGGCGATAAACAGTGTATGGTTCTGGGTTGATAATGTTCTTGGCTTTTGGAATGGATGGTCGGGATTTTTATAGATTACGCTCATTCTCATGACGAAACGGGTTTACGTGGTGAACTCATAAATGATAAATCCATTCAAAATGGAATATGAAGCCCCGAAGGGGAGAAATATCATAGAGGTGGGTGAAGCCCACCGTTTCAAGTGTAGATGGCAACCAGCCCTGAAAGGGCGAAATAATCATTCTCATATTTAGCGTTCATCATATTCAACATTACATTCATTTAAAAATGCTCTAGTAGACTCATTCTGAAAATCGTGTTTTTGGAACGGGCTGTACCCATTCCATCGTTATTACACCCTTTCAGGGCTGGTAAATGTTTTATGGAAAGTGAATGGGCTCCACCCATTCCTTAGATATTTCGCCCTTTCAGGGCTGAATGGTGTGTTATTGTTTGTTTTTGAAGTATTAGGGATCCAGAAAGAGGATTTGTCTTATGTTGATGAAAATAACTTTTGACGATCCAAATAATAGAAATTAGTCTGAGGGAGCACATTTACAAACTTGCGCCAGCATTGGTGTAGGAAAACATAAGCATAAGGGTTAATGGAAATTAAGGATTTTCATTAAGGTATCATTAATCGTATGATTTTTCATATTAAATTATAAATCTAATTCAATTGGACTACTAAGCCCCGAAGGGGAGAAATAACATAGAGGTGGGTGAAGCCCACCGTTTTACGAAATTTAGATAACCAGGCCTGAAAGGTCGTAATAACATAGAGGTGGATAAAGCCCACCGCCACCGTTTCAAGGAATTTGACAACCAGCCCTAAATGGGCGAAATAATCATTCCCGGAGGTATTGTTTATCAAATTCAACATTAGATTCTTTTAAGAATACGCTAGATTATTATTGATAGCTAAAGGCTAATAAGCCGCATTTTTAAAACTTTATAGCCAAAAAGACCGGGGCAACAAAAAAGTTTTCAAAGTCATAAGAAGCTGTGTATCTCACCTGCATTCCTGCCTCTACTTCTATACGCGAATTCAATTTAACATTTACACCGACATAAGGAATGATATTATAGTAAAAGTCAAGAAATTCAATCACATCTACGGTGTAGAAAGCCCCTCCCATTCCAACTTGCAGTCCAAAAAGTGGACTGACTTTTCCTCTGTCCAAAATCCTATGAATATCAAAGGCGGGACCTAAAGTAGCAAAGTTTGTGCCGACATCTAACCTAAATCCCAATCCCATTTCCCATGTGGAATCATCAACTTTCTTAATATTCCAAAAATTTCCAACTCCAGTCATACCTAAAGTTGTAATATCTGTTTTATGCTTCCATCTTAGGCTTTCTGCGCCGAAATCCTGAGAAAATATTCCATTTGAAAATAAAAATGTAGATAGACAAATAAGTAAAAGTAATTTTTTCATACAAATAATTTTTTCATGAATATACAAATAATATTGTAGTTGTGAAAAGATGGAAATAATTTTAAGATAAAATTAACTTCTTAGAAAAATGAAAATATTTTCAATCCGTTGCAACGAAATCAATATCTTTAGAGTATTAGGATTAGAGTGGGATTAAAAACGATACATGAAGTATTTATACAATTCAAATTTCCTTAAATATCAATTCTGTCTACTGGGCATAATTTTCTTATTCAGTTGTTCCCGGGAAGAAATTAATATTATTGAAGAAGAGGAAGAAATCATTTCATCGATTCGATATTTTCATGATAGTCACTATACGGGTAGAATTTATAGTTCCTCCGGTTCAATTATTCCGTTCCCAACTATTTCAATATCGGAAAATGAATTCGTTGGTGATATTAACGGAGGTTTCTTCAAAGCAAATTTAAAAACTGAAACTACCGGAAATTTAATTAAGATTGCCAAACCCGGATTTTTCGACCGATTCATCTATCAAACTATTGATGAAAATGCCATATTCAATGGTGAGATAATATTAGAAGCTAAAGAAGATAACTTCAACTTTTTCAATACTTCCGATAATACATTAGATGTCGATCAAAACATAAAAATCAATATACCTTCGAATAGCATTGGAGACAATAACGGAAATGTATATCAAGGTCAGATTTCACTTTGCATACAATTAGAATCACCGGAACAGCCTGAAAATTATTTATTTCCTAGCCGGGTGCCGGTAATCTATGACGGAGTAAAAACTTCAGATATACTTACAAATACCACTTACTTTCAGTTCAATTTCGAAAATGCTAACGGAGAGGCGCTTGAAATTTTGAATCCTATCGAGATAGAATTTTCTAATTCTTCACATGAAAATGAATTATTCAAACTAAATCAGTCCTACAACGCCTGGGAAAAAATTGAAAATACACAATGGAATGGCAATGATCTTAAAATTTTCCTAAATAAGACCGGAGTCTATTCAATTGGAAGAGTCACGGAGTCCATTGAATATTCATTGACCTACAAGTTTGAGGAGACATCAATAAATACAGCATTTAAATTACAATTAGAAAATAATAATACCGGAGTAAAAGAAGAATTTTTCTTGCTTCAAGATGGGTTATGGAAGGGTAATTTAGAGAAAAATACGAATTATACGGCTACTTTAAAGTCAAACTGTTCTTCTACAATCTCAAAAAATAATTTTTCTACCGAAAATGGTACTAACTCAGTTATTTCAATTCCCAAACAAGAGGCTTTTGTGAACTTATCTTACGATTTGTCCTATTGCCCGGAAATGGATTTTGATATTAACAAGATTCTTCAATTGCAAATAATTACAGATCAAAAAATACTACATTTTTGGATTACAGATAGAACGGGAAATTTAAAACTGCCAAATTGTGGTAACATCAGGACAGTAAATTTATTACAAAATGAGCAATTACTTTACAATTCATTAATTAAACAAAGTGATTTCTTTGAACCATTACAACTTAGGCTTAAGACCATGAGTGTCTGTCCATTTGAATTAAATGGTCAAATGACTATCGATAAAACAACTAAATCATATAAATCAGACGATTTTTATATTTTAAGAGAGAATTCAAATTCTGATAATCTCACAATTACAGACATGTCAAATTTCATCATTGAAATAAAAAATGTTACGACAGCCGGAGAATACATGGTTGAAAATTTCGTGTTCAATGAACTTGATGATGCCTTTTGTCAGGGTGAGGATTGTTCAGAAATCAAAGTGAATATAACTAGTATTGGACAACAAGGTGATCCGGTAGAATTAAATATATCAGGAATTGTAAATGGAGCTAAAATTAAAGGCTTTTTCAATAACGAATTATACAGATAACAGTTATTTAAATGCCAAAAACCGCTAAACTTATAAAACTTTGCCTAAAAGAGGATCGTGCAGCCCAAAAAGAAATGTTTGAATACTTGGCACCTATGCTTTTAGCTGTTTCAAAAAGATATTCACCTCAGCATTTAGATCCCTTGGACAATTTGCAGGATGGATTCATTAGGATCTTTAAAAATTTAGCAAGTTTTGATGAAGGAAAAGGATCATTTGAAGCTTGGACTAAAAGAATTATTATCAATTGTGCGATAACAAAACTTAATAAAAAATACGATGAAGTAGAATTACAAGACAAACATGAAAATCACTATTTCGAAGATGAAACGATTCTTGAACAGATTACCCTATCTGAGTTGCACAAAGTCATAGAAAAATTACCCGACGGTATTAAACAAGTTTTTTGCTTGTATGAAATAGAGGGTTACAGTCATTCTGAAATAGGAAAAATGTTAGAAATTCAAGAGTCTACCTCTCGTTCCCAACTTTTTAGAAGTAAGAAAATGTTACAAAAAATGCTTGAGGCACAGTATGAAAAAAGAGCTAAGCACTCAAACTTGAAATAAATATTGAAATGAATAACAAAAATAATAATCCATTTAAAAAGCTGTCTGACCATAGGGAAGAAATGGATATCAACTCAGAGTGGCAGAAAACGCTGGCGCATTTAGAGGCTGACAAAAGAAAACGAAGAGGGTTTTTCTTTCTCCCTCTCTTATTTCTTGGCTTACTTCTATTATCAGTCTCGATTTTCTATTCAACCATTGCTTTTGAGGAAGTAAATGAGAATAATATCACAAATCAAGGTAACAACATTTTTTCAGATTCTAAAAGTGAAAATGTTGAAAAAATAAGAAAAGACTTGATAATTATAACAGATGATTCACTTAATAAAAAGAGTGTTTTTACAAATCATTCAAATTCGAAAAATACAAGTCAGCGGCCAAATTCATCAATTTCCCGCAACACTGAGCTTAATTCATCGACAATTAAAAATTTAAAGCAAGGACTTTCGAAAAGTTGGGAAGAACAAATCGAGAAAGAGATAGAGGGTTATGACAATTTTTCCCAAAAGAACAATGTCAAAGTTACCACTTCTGAGAATATACTCGACGAAATTAATTTATCACCTAACATTGGTTCGAATGCTACAGAAACTGGTCAAATTATGATAAAGAGGTTATTAGATTCAATTTCACAATTATCAAGCAATCCATATTTTATTGATTGGGAGGATAAAAAGGAGAATATTTCACCTTCATCTATTAAAATGCCCAAATCTCACAAGTTTTCCATCGGAATTATCTCGGGATTTGGGAATTCTAATGTCAATTTTTCAAATAAAACAGCTGATCCATCTGAGCAAATTAAGTTAAGAGAAAAATATGAAAAGCAATTAGAGTCTTTATCTGCTGAATTATCATTGACATATTCCATTAGGAAAAATTTATACATCTCCGGAGGTCTGGGTTATATGAGAATAAATGAAAAACTAGATTATTTTTCAAACTTAAAGTCTCGTAGTCTCAGCCTTGATGGCATTTCGGAAATTTACACGAATATTAATGGTGAAATCAAAACTGTAGAAGGAGGACTTATTAAAGAAACTTATACTACGTCCCGGCAAGTTAGATACAATAATTATCAAAGTTTCTCAATTCCTTTAAGAATGGGCTATGACTTTAGGACAGGTCGATGGAGTCCTTTTCTTGAGGCCGGTATAATGTTGCAAATGCTATCAAACTATAATGGCGGCATTATAAAATCGAATTCATATGTTGAAGATCTAGACGAAATAGGTGGACTTAATTCAAATGCAATTTGGTTAGATCTTCAAAGTGGTATAAAATATTCATTAAATTACACCTATGATATTTCTTTAAGAATTAAACATAGTGCAAGTTTAAATTCAGTTTTCTCAAGCCAAGATTACGAGCAGAGGTATAACGTTTTTCAAATAGCAATAGGATTTCGATCCAAAATTTAATATAAATTCATCTTATGAAACAGTATTTTACAATATTATTATTCCTTTGTTTTCAAATCTTAACTGCTCAAGACACAAGAATTGAGGTAGAAGCAAGATATATTTGTGGAGAGCCTTTTGAAGGGAATTATATTATTTCTCTTTATAATGAAGCAGGTGAATTACTTTCAATTGTGGAAAATGAACCGGCGGATTTTACTGATCTGGAGAATTATCAAAAGTATAGAATTACGATTGAATCTGATGAGACTTACTTACCGGAGTTTGGTATTGCGGATATTCTACTTTTAAATCAACATCATTTACAACTTATTGAAACTGATGAGTACTTTAGGGTGGGAGCTAAATGGGACGGACAAGGAGGCATACCAAATAGTTTTGATCAGATAGCTTATAATCGTGTTCTTTTAGGCATTGATCCTTTACCTATAACGGAATGGATATTTGTTGAAAAAAACTATCATTTTGATTTTATTCTACCTAGACCGTTTAATGAAATAATCACTCATAATGCACCTACACATCATCAATTTGTGTTTGAAGCAGTCCGGCATAGATCTCCTTTGGCTTCCATAACCCAATATTGCGAAGATTGTGAAATACAAGTTGACTCATCACCAACCGCGATTAGAGTAAAAGATCAATATCTTTTGAAGGATGTAACTAATATTATTCCGGTTTTTATTAATAAAGAAGATAATATTTCGGGTATAGTTGCTCATTTCAACTTTAAAAACGCAGTAGTAGAAGAATTCGAAAATGCATTTGCATCGTCCTCAAGGGTTTTTAATTCAAACCAAACTGTCTCATTGATCAATACCAATATTGGCGTTCAAATCCCTGGTGAAGACGAAGTAATTCTTGGTTATTTTCATATAAAGCCCGACACTTCAGACTATTTGCATACATTTATTGATCTCAATACCGATAATAATAATGAGGGTGTTAAGAAAACAGGGGAATGTCTTAGCCTACTTACTAATATTGAATTAGAATTTAAAGACAGGATAAGGCCTGACTGTGTTGTAGAATGGCCGGAAGATATTACTATTCCTAAATGTACTGAAGATTTCCAATCAGGCTACCCACTTTTCGACCCTGAATGTAACTCATTTGATTTCTTTATATACTATTATGATGTTGAGGTTGAAGAATGCAGTCATATTCAACGTACTTGGTTTGAGTACAATGACTTCAATCCTGTGATAGATAGTTTTGTGCAAAATATTTATATTGATCCGAATGTCGGCATAGAATGTATTTTCGAATTGGTAGTAGATATCATCGAGGGACCTGAAGAAATAAAAGTTACCGATCTTTTAGTTGAATTTGATTCATCATTAGATTATTCATTTAGCAATGAAATTTCTGACACTTTATTATTAATTGAAAATATTGAACCATTAGAATTTATTCAAAGGGTTAACAATCTGAATGATGGGTCTTTTTGTTTTACGAAAATCATCAAACAGCCTTGTTTGCCTGTTGAATTGAATATTAAAGATACCATTCAATTGTTCGGCTCTCATGATTTCCATATAGAGGGAAAGGATTTTGATAATGGAAGTGTATTGGGTTGTGACACTACTTCGTTTCAAATAGCATTTGCAACAGGTTCTTACTCCAATTTCAAAAACTTCAATACCTTCGGTCAAGATACTTTACTCCCTCTCAGATTAAGGTATTTTCTTGAAGGTTATTGGAGAAATTACGGCACTGTCTACGCAGACTTACGCAATATATCAGGTGACAGTTTGATTTTTATATTGGAAGAAAGGTATTTATTGGCCGGGGAGGAATATGATATTTCATTTAGATCGCCAAATTTCGAAGATATTGCATCCATTCAATTTGGAATAGAATCAACTTTTGGTAAAATCATAGACTTATTACCTAATTCATTATCAGGGGGGGGATTGGGTTATAATCTTGTAACAGATGAGTTTCTAATCTTATCTTTTTTTTCCATAGAGAGTATAAATATTTCAGGTAACAGTGAATTATTTTCATTGAAAATAAAACCCGAATCGGATGGAAACTTGAGTGATTTCTTGAAATTATCCGACGAATATCCAATTGAGGTTAGTAAAGGAGATTTCAGTGTTATCGGCCTTCGTTTAGTTTTCGAATTTGCTACTTCAGTTCAACAATTCGAAACTTTACAACCTGCTTTGAAGGTGTTTCCAAATCCTACGAATGGAGAAGAAATATATTTAGAAGTGAGTAATTTTTCACCGGGAGATGTATCAATTAATTTAATGGATTTAAACGGTAAAATGTTAAAGCATTTTAACCATCAAGTAATAGGAAAACAGTCGGAGATAATTGATTTCCCTTTAAATAATTCATTTCCTGCCGGATTTTATATCATCAATATAATTCAGGAAGGCATTACGGTTACAAATAAAATTATTATTAAAGATTAAGGATTTAAGTTTTAGCACAATTTCTTTTAGTTTTAGGTAGGGAGGCATTACAAACCTCTCTATCTTTATTTAGTCTCTGCAAGAAAAGTCCAATTACTGCGTTACTCTCGTATTTGAATCAGTCATTTATGACTTATAAACTCCTTAGATTCAAATACTTCGAAAGCCTTGTCCTTGAACTTTTCTTATCAGAGACTTTAATTTAACTAACTTTCTTGCAAGCACTATTTAGAACCAAAATCAATTCCGGCACGTTAATAAGCTAAATTTGAAAACATGAGGATCATTATACTTTTTTTGGCAGTTCTTGGTTTAGGAATTCAAGCTTGCGGGCAACCGAGCAAATCCAATTCCACAACTACAGAGAATATTGTGGGCAAAGCTCCTAAGGGGATGAAGGAGGCTTATTTTGCACAGGGCTGCTTTTGGTGTTCAGAGATTGTTTTTGAGAGTGTGAAGGGAGTGTCGGAGGTTGTTTCCGGGTATTCCGGTGGAAGGGAGGACAAGCCAAGTTATCAGGAGGTTTCGGCGGGGCAGACGGGCCATGCGGAGGGAATAGTAGTCTATTACGATCCTAAGATCATCGATTATAATACCTTATTAAAGTTGTTTTTCGGTTCACATGATCCTACGCAGGTGAATAGACAGGGACCGGATGTTGGGCGGCAATACAGATCCGCTATATTTTATTCCAATCAAGATGAAAAGATGATGGCAGAGGAGATGATTGCCGAGCTGAATGTGGGTGGCAAATATTCCAAACCAATTGCTACAGAAGTCGTTGCGCTGGAAAAATTCTGGAAAGCTGAGGATTACCATCAGGATTATGTGAAGTACAATCCGGAGAATTCTTATGTGAGGAATGTGTCGATTCCTAAGTTTTTAAAGTTTAAGAAGGAGTATAGGGAGTATTTGAAGGAGGGGAAGGATTAAGCGTTCGCCTTCGGCTCTGTTCTGAGTTCTGTGTTCTGTGTTCTGAGGTGGCTTCGGGGTTTTGCAGAGTGCCTGAGTGAGGAATTATCATTCTTTCTTGGCAATAAAAAGAGCGTCTTAGGGATTTTTTTGTTTCACTCTTTTATACCACTAAGACACGAAGAAGGCACAGAGGGCACCAAGTTAGTTGATTCGTTTCACTCAGCAAGTTTTTTTTAACGCAAAGCACGCCATGGGAGGCGCAGAGATCGCAAAGAGTTGATTATTTACTGCGTAAATGAGGGAATGACCTATAAAAGGGAAAAGGTGTTTTTTGTTTATAAAAATCGAAAATCTGTGTGGTTTGCGGTTCTTTTTGTATCATCTTGACAATTTGCAAAAATAGCTTGTCAAACAATTTCAAATAATTCCATTATATAGAACTAAATTCCATATATTTGCATTTTACCACATGTAGAAATGCGAGTCATCACACCTAAAAGATTAGTTGAATATTCAAATGTACATGCGCAAACAAAGATACCTCTACTGAATTGGTATGAAATTACAAAGAATGCTAATTGGAAGAATCTTAGTGATATAAAGAAAGATTTCAATTCAGTGGATTATGTGGGCAAGAATAGATATGTTTTTAATATCAAAGGGAATGATTTTAGATTAATTGTATTAATAATATTTCAATCAAACAAAGTGTACGTTAGGTTCATAGGCATTCACAGTGAATACAACAAGGTGGATGCATCAAAAATTTAGAAGTATGACAAAAACAGAATATAATCAAAAGAATTTCAGAATGGAAGAGTTACTTAAACTCTTGACCGAAACGGGGAAGCTTTCAGCTAAACTTAATAAAGAATTGGAAGTGATATCTGAAGAAATTGCAGATTTTGAAGAGGAAAATTATCCATTTGAAGTTGAATCATTAAAAGAGATGATAGAATTGAGGATGTATCAACGAAAGTTGAAACAAAAGGATTTGGCTCAAATATTAGGAACGACGCCATCCAGAATTAGTGAAATTTTGAATGGTAAGAGACCGTTGAATTTTGAATTAGCGAAAGCGTTATATAGTAAACTGAATATTGATCCTGTTTTGATTTTTAGATGATAATACTATCCGCGAATTTATGAGCAACCTAAATATGCCTCCCCCTTTTCTTCCCATTTTGGCACTTTTAAGGTGAAATTCCGGAGTTTTGTTAGGAAAAATGGTCGGGAAGGGGTATTTTGAGGGGAGTGTTAGAAAAAATAAAAAGATAAAATGGTAAAGTTCTAAAAGAGGAAAAAGAACCCTTACTCGACCAATAGAATTGTATAAGTTTACCAAATTTACAGGGTCACATAGATTATGTTAATGTGCAAATCAAACGAAATTTAGTTGAAAAAATAATTCCTAATTTTGGTATAATAAACCAAATTTACCCTAAAATCTAGTGGTAAAACAAAACAGCGATGCGAATGAAATTTCAATTGTACATTTTCGATTAATTCATAGTTTTTGGAGTCAGTTTAATTATGGCTTTTTCGTCACAAATAAATAGAATATGAAAATAGAAGTAATAGGAAGAGAAATAAGTCTTTATTCTGAGAAGTCCGAAGATTATATTTCCTTAACTGATATTGCAAGATATCGTGATGCTGAACGTAGTGATTATATCTTACAGAACTGGATGCGAAATAGAAGCACCATCGAGTTTATGGGACTTTGGGAACAATTCAATAACCCTGATTTTAATTCCATCGAATTCGATGGAATTAAAAATATGGCAGGTTCCAATAGCTTTTCGCTTACACCAAAACGCTGGATTGAAGCTACCAATGCAATAGGGGTGGTTTCAAAGACGGGACGATATGGGGAAACCTTTGCTAACTGCAAAAGAATATATTTACTTTCTTCCTAGAGACAAGGAACTATTGAATAGTTATATTAAAGAATTACAAATACAATATAAGAATGGTGAATATAAAGATGATAAAACTAAAAAGTATATTCTTGAAACTATAATTAGATCAGCATCCGAAGTAAGTTTAGAGTTTTATGATGAGCTTTTAAATAACAATAATTTTTACAATTCTAATAAAATTATTACTGCTTTGGGTAAGTTAAACCAAAGCAAGGAAGCGTATGAGATTCTTGTAAGACATTTTAATCAGGACTTTTCAAATTCTATTGACAAAACAATTAATGAGGAGTGGGAAAAGTCAATTTTAGAAAGCATGAGAATTAAAACTTTAGTTCAGATTGAGAAATTTCCTATTGAAATGACAAATGAATTTTTATTAGGCTTGTTGGACAATGAAAAATACAGTAAAGAAATGAAAGATAGAGTATTACAAATTATTAAAAAAAAACATGACTGATACTAACAAGTGATAGGTGTTCAGATTAGTTATCGCTGCGTGTGCTCCATATCCAAATATTTAATATGACCTTATTCTATTTTAGACGATCATATTTCTCTCTAAGAAACGTTCGTTAGCCACTCGCCTTAGATTAATATTTATTTCCTATATTCTTCAGATATTCAAGCCGAGAATCCCACCCTTTCCACCTCACAAAAAGCCCCCACCCACTTTCCACACCTTTTTCATCCAATTTCAACACTTTTGAGATGAAAATCCGGGGTTTTGTTAGTGCTGCGGTAATTCGAATTTTATTATAAATTAACATTTTAGTAACGAGGTGGCACTGACCATTTTGTGATGCTCCAATGGCTAATATAAAAGAAGTATACAAGGCACCGAAGCGGATTCATCCATAGCCCGACCTTGACTATGCATTTTAATACTTTTCATCTAAGCATCGTATCGGCATAGTCAAGGGGATGCCCAATCTACTTCTATATTACCATAATCACTTCCCCTTAAACCGCTCTATCGCCTCTCTCGTAAATGGCGACAGTATCAACCTGCCGCTGAGCTCCGCCCGCTCTTCCAAGAGCATGTCCCAGCGCTCAGTGCCCTTCCAGAAGATTTTCTTCAACTGGCGCAATGCCTCCGGATTGTAGGTGGCTAATTTCTCTGCGAAGGCTTGGACTTTTTCATCCAAAGATGTCTTATCATCGGCTATTTCGTGGTACAAGCCGTGATTTAAGCCCCAGTCCGCTGTCTGCCAGTCGTCGGGGGTTATAGCCAACTTGGAAAATTGGGAGACACCGACCTTTCGCTCCACCGCAGGACCTATCACAAAGGGGCCAATGCCGATAGCCAATTCACTCAGTCGCAAAGAAGCAAATTTAGTGGCAAAACAGTAATCCACCGCCGCCGCAATGCCAACGCCGCCACCCACAGATTTGCCTTGCACCTTGCCCACCACGATCTTTCCACACATGCGAATGGCATTGATCACGCCCGCAAAGCCCATGAAAAACTTCTTGCCTTGCTCCGTATTTTCTATCGCCAGCAACTCTTCAAAACTAGCTCCCGCGCAAAAAGCCCTGTCACCGCCGCTCTGCAAAACAATCACTCGCACTTCCTCCGCTTGCCCTTCATCCAAAATTTTATTCTTCAGCTCTGCCAAGATGCTGCCGGGCAAGGAATTGCTCTGTGCAGTTGCAAATTCTATCGTAGAGATGCCATTGGTTCTGCTCACTTTTACATAGTCGGTATTCGTCATCTTAGTCTTGATTTAACTTTTTTACCATTGTTAGAATTGTTGCCACCGCCACTGTCTCGTCCGTCTCATCGTAAACTTCTACGTAAAACTTCACAATTCCCTTCGCAAACTCTTCATCATCGCGTTTTTCTTGGTCTACTTTCTCTTTTACAGTGAATTTTACGCCGATAGTCGCTCCTGCATAGATAGGTTTGGTAAATCGACATTCTTCCAGACCATAATTCAACAAAACCGGCCCTTTGCCCGGATCGACAAACAAGCCCGCAGCGGCAGAAAGTACGAAATAACCGTGCGCCACCCGCTGCTCAAAAATTGTACCTTCCAAACTGGTCACATCCGTATGGGCATAGAAATGATCCCAACTCACATTAGCAAAATTTATAATATCTGACTCTGTGATCGTTCTTTTGTGTGTAATAAGGGTCTCTCCTACTGTCAATTCCTCGAAATGCTTTCTAAAAGGATGAACGCCCGGATCCTTGTACTTGCCACCCGCCTGATAAACCTGCGTGATTTCAGTGATTGTCGTTGGTGTTCCCTGGATAGCGCATCGCTGCAAATAATGCTTAATTCCTCTCATGCCGCCCATTTCCTCACCTCCACCGGCTCTCCCCGGACCTCCGTGAACCAACATGGGCATCGGCGATCCGTGACCGGTGCTTTCCTTCGCATTTTCTCTGTTGAGAACGAGAATTCGACCGTTATGCGTAGCCGTTCCCATGACAAATTCTCTCGCCAATTTATCATCGAAGGTCACAATGGAGCTCACCAAAGACCCTTTTCCTTTCTTATTCAATTCGATGGCATCATCCATTGTTTTATATGGCATCAAAGTGCTGACAGGGCCAAAAGCCTCGACATTGTGCACCTCATTGGCCTCGAATGGATTGTCCAGACGGAAAAGTATAGGGGGAATAAATGAACCCTTATTTTTGTCGGCATCTAGCACTTCAAAGTCATCCAAATTGCCAAAAACTATCTGCGCATCCTTCTTTAACTCTTTAATTTTGCCCAAAACATCCTCCAACTGCTCTTTTCCGGCCAAAGCTCCCATTCGAACACCTTCGTTCAAAGGATTTCCAATGGTGGTCTGTTGCAAGGCTTTGCCCAATGCAATCTGCACGTCTTCGATATAATTTTCAGGGACAAAAATACGTCTGATGGCAGTACATTTCTGACCACATTTCACGACCATTTCCTTCCTTACTTCCTTGATAAATAAGTCAAATTCCGGGGTTCCGGGAGCAGCATCTTCACCCAAAATGCAGGAATTCAAGGAATCAGCCTCCATATTAAAGGGTACGGACTCATTGATAATATTTTTGTGGGATTTCAACATCCTTCCGGTACTGGCAGAGCCCGTAAAGGTCACCACATCCTGATAATTGACGAAGTCAAGCAGATTTCTAGCCGAGCCACAAATCAATTGCAAAGCGCCTTTCGGTAAAATGCCCGATTCGATAATATCTCTCACCATCGCTTCTGTCAAAAATGAAGTAACCGTAGCCGGCTTAACGATAGCAGGCATTCCCGCCATCAAATTCACTGCGATCTTCTCTAGCATCCCCCAGATAGGGAAATTATAGGCATTGATATGAACAGCTACCCCCTCTTTAGGAACCATAATGTGATGTCCGATAAAATTGCCCCCTTTGGACAATCCGACCATTTCACCATCTATATAATAGGGCTGATCAGGGAATTTTCTTCGCAAGGAAGCATTGGCAAATAAGTTCCCTATTCCTCCCTCAATATCAATCCAGGAATCCACTTTCGTAGCTCCGGTTTGGTAAGAGATTTTGTAATATTTATCTTTTCTATCAATTAAATACAGTGCCAAAGCCTTGATCATCCTCCCTCTCTCGTGAAAGGTCATTTTTCGAAGGTTTTTATTGCCTACATTTCGGGCATAATTGAACATTTCCTCGAAATCTACCCCGTCCGTTGAAGCCAAAGCGACAACTTCTCCATTGACTGAATTATAAAGCGTCGTCTGAGGTTTTGAAGGTTCCACCCATTGCCCTGCTGTATAATTTCCTAATATCTTAGTCATAATATATGATTTTATTATCCTTTAATTTTATTCCATGTCTCGTACAAATCTTCCTGAGAAGGTCTGTTTTCCGGTAATTCCTCCAATGGTTCGCATATCTCAGCGTAAGTATGCATTTCACCGGGAAGTGCCTGATACAATTGAGTTCCTTTGGTCTTCCATTGCACCATTTCATCGCTCACTTCTTTGATGATCCTGCCCGGATTCCCGACAACCATGCTTCGTGGAGGAATATGCTCTCCGGCTCTAACAAAGGTCAATGCCCCGACGATGCTTTCATCTCCGATATGAACATCATCCATAATCACAGAATTCATACCTATCATAGCATTTCGACCAATTCTGGCACCATGAATGATAGCGCCGTGTCCGATATGCGCCCCTTCCTCCAGTTCTACTTTTTTCCCCGGAAACATATGTAGCGTGCAATTTTCCTGCACATTACAGCCGTCACCGATAATTATTTCACCCCAATCACCCCTCAAAGCAGCTCCGGGACCGATATATACATTTTTTCCGATGATAACATTTCCCGTCACCACGGCATTTTCATGCACATAGGAACTCGAATGTACTACCGGAATGTGACCTTTAAATTTATAAAACATTATTTCACTGTAAATTTATTTTCTTTAAACTCTTTCTAGGACGACCGCAAAACCCTGACCTACGCCGATACACATTGTACACAGCGCGTATTTTTTATTGCTTCGCTTCAATTCCAATGCTGCCGTCAATAAAAGTCTCGCTCCCGACATTCCGAGAGGGTGACCTAAGGCAATGGCTCCTCCATTCGGATTCACTCTAGAATCATCATCAGCAACGCCCATATTTCTCAGACAAGCTAACGCCTGCCCTGCAAATGCTTCATTGAGTTCTATCACATCCATTTGATCCATGGTCAAATTTGCTCGTTTCAAAGCTATTTCGCTGGCATAAACCGGTCCAATCCCCATAATTTTTGGCTCCACTCCTGCCACTCCGCTGGAAACCACTCTCACCAATGGCTCTAAATCGTATTTTTTGATGGCTTCATCGCCGGCGAAGAGATTGGCACAGGCGCCATCATTCAAACCGCTTGCATTACCGGCTGTAACCGTTCCATTTTTACGAAAAGCAGGTCTCAAAGCTCCCAAAATTTCCGGAGTCGTCTTACTTTTTATAAATTCGTCATATTCGAACATGATGGGATCGCCCTTGCGCTGGTTGATTTTCACCGTTACTGTCTCCTCTGCGAAAATGCCTTTGCGCTGTGCTCTGTCCGCTTTCATCTGTGAATGGTAAGCGAAGGCATCCTGATCTTCTCGCGAAATATCATACCTGTCCACCAAATTTTCTGCTGTTTCGCCCATGGCATCAGTGCCGTATAGATCCTCCATCAGTGGATTGACAAATCGCCAGCCGAAACTACTGTCATAAATCTGAGAGTCGCCGCCATAGGGCTGCGCACTTTTGCTCATCACCAATGGTCCTCGTGTCATATGTTCTACACCTCCGGCAATGATTAAATTGGCCTCGCCTGTCATGATGGCTCTGGCGGCGTGCATTCCGGCGGACATCCCTGAAGCGCAAAGCCTGTTGATGGTCTCTCCCGGAACTGAAAATGGCAATCCCGCCAAAAGGGAAGCCATACGAGCCACATTTCTATTGTCCTCGCCGGCTTGATTGGCACAACCCATATACACATCATCAATAGCTTCCGCAGAAATATTCTCGTATTTCTGCATCAGCGATTTGATCGGTATTGCCGCTAAATCATCAGCTCTGACGGAGGACAATGTTCCACGAAAATTGCCTATCGGTGTACGGATTCCTCCTATTAAATAGGCATTTTTTAAATCTCCCATAGTGTTTTTTTCTTATATATTGTTGCTTTAAAATGAGCCTTTTTGACTCCTTCTAAGTTTAAAATGTTTGCTTGATACCAGGCAAATGATTTTGTAGATTTAATTTCTTCCGCCACCACCATGATCTCCTCCCCCAATTCCAAGGCTGAAAAATAGGAAATACTATTTTCTATGGAGAGGGCATGATTGCCGTAAGCATTGGCAGCGAAAGCTACTGCGCTGTCGGCTAACGAAAAAGCGATTCCCCCATGCGCAATGTAAAATCCGTTGGTCATTTCAGGAGTAATTTTCATGCTAAGGGTACATTTACCCGGAACAACGTCGATGATTTTAATGTCCAACCATTGGCTGAATGCATCATTATCGTACATCATTTTTTTCGCAATTTTTAGGGCTTTATCCCGTTCTTTATCTCCCATAGTTCCAACTAAATATAAAATTCTTTTTTATTTTTCTTTTTAAAGCTCTTCTCGCCCCCTAACCCCCTGAAGGGGGCACTCCCGCCCTCATACTAAAATGAACACAAGAGATCTCGCCCATTAACAATTAAGCATTAACCACAAACAATTAACAATTAACCATAACAAAAATGCCTTGTACTAAAACTTTTCTTACTAGAGACATTTTTTATGTAGTTTACTTGCAAGCATTAATTATAAAATTCTTCTTTATTTTTCACCAATTCTCTCAATTTCGGACTACATCTGTATCGATCCTCTCCGTACCAATCGTACAACACATCCATCTTGTCAACGCACCAATCGATGCCCTTTTCATCCGCCCATTTCAATAAACCCTTCGGGTAATTAACCCCCTTTTCCATCGCCGTATCGAGATCTTCTCTAGAGGCAATATTTAAATGGAGAGCGTCCGCAGCTTCATTGATAAGCATGGCCAGAATTCTTTCAAATATCATATTTCCTAAATCTGTATTCTTTTCAGGTTCAGGGTTTTCTCCTCCGGAATAATGATAATATCCTCTTCCAGACTTACGCCCCAGATAGCCCGCTTCTGAGTACCTTTTTTGGGTAAATGCAGGTCTGTATCTCGGATCAAAGTAGAAAGCTGTGAAAACAGTTTCAGTCACCGTATAGTTGACATCATTGCCGATGAAATCCATTAATTCAAAGGGCCCCATTCGAAAACCGCCAATCTCCTTCATCGCCCAATCTATGGTAGCAAAATCTGCTATACCCTCTTCATAAATCCTCAATGCTTCCCCATAGAAAGGACGGGCTACTCTATTGACAATAAAGCCCGGCGTATCCTTCACAATGACAGTGGATTTTTTCCAACTGTCAATAATTTGCTTGGCCGCATCTAAATATTTCTTGTCCGTTTGAATGGCGGGAATTATTTCGACCAATTGCATCAAGGGCGCAGGGTTGAAAAAATGAATGCCCATAACTCTTTCGGGCTTTTTGCACTTCGCTGCAATGGATGCAATGGAAAGTGATGAGGTATTGCTCGCTAAAATAGTGTCCGGGGAACAAATTTGATCCAATCTGGAAAAAATTTCTGCTTTCACATCAATATCCTCAATGACAGCTTCTATAACCAAACCGCAATCCGCGATTTCTTCAATTATGGAAACAAATTTTATTTTGCCCAAAATATTATCAGCTTCCTCTCTTGTGTTTTTTCCTTTTTCTACCAATCGATCAAAGATTTTGTTCAAACTTGATTTTGCCTTCTGAATCGACTGTGCGTAACTATCAAAAACGGTCACCGAATGCCCAAATGTCGCTGCTACTTGCGCAATTCCACTTCCCATCGTTCCGCTGCCAATAATGCCTATTTTCATTTAATTTTTTTATTTTATTATAATAATTGTTTTCAAATCGCATCATCGTATACACGGATCAACCATAAAAAATGATTAATTCATTATAATGAGACGCAATGAATTGCGTATCTACGGATTCAAATATTAAAATCATTTTCGTCATGAAAATCAAATCATATCATTATATAATTTTCAAATCAATCAACGATTAAATTCTATTCAAACGTCAAAGACAATTATTTTGATTTAAGAGACGTAGGAGTCCTACGTCTCTACGGATTCCTATATGAAAATCGTTTTCGCAATGAAAATCAAAATCATATCATCATATCATCTTTTAACGCCACCCGCGCCCCACATTCCCCTGAAGGGGACGCCTGCGCTTCCTGTTTCTAGATTGAAAAACGTTTTCGCAATGAAAAACAAAATCATATCATTATATCATTATATAATCTGATTATATTTTAATAGGACAAGTCTCGACTTGTCCTTACAACCCTTTAAAAACAGGTTGCCGTTTTTCCAAAAATGCCTGAACGCCTTCTTTGTAATCGGCTGTTTTTCCTGCCTCAAACTGCAATTTGTGCTCCAAATCCAACTGTTCGTGAATGTCGTTGTCAAATGTTTTGTTCAATGCCTGCTTAGAGAACCATAAACCGCGAGTGGGCATATTAGAAATTTTTTCTGACAAATCTTCCACTGTTGGCAAATATTCCTCTGAATTAACAGATTTGTAGATCATTCCCATGTTTTGGGCGTCCGTAGCAGAAACTTTTTCTCCTGTCATTATCAGTGCCATTGCGCGAGCAAAGCCCACCAATCGAGGCAATATCCAGGTCCCGCCACTATCAGGAATCAAGCCTATTTTGCTAAAAGCCTGTATAAAAGATGCTTGTTCCGAAGCAATGACAATATCGCAATTCAAGGCAAGATTAGCCCCTGCGCCGGCTGCCACACCGTTTACAGCAGCAATGACGGGCTTTTCCATCAAACGAATCTTGTTGATAATAGGATTGTAATGTTCGCTTACGATTTTTTCCAATTCCGGCCCCTGAGGATCGACCACCTCGTTCAAATCCTGTCCCGCACAAAATGCTTTTCCATTACCGGTGATCACCACAGCTCGCACGGAGGCGTCATTGGCACAATCATCCAGCGCTTTCTGCATCTCCATGGCCATATCCTTATTGAAGGAATTGAAAACCTGAGGTCTGTTGAGCGTAATCCAGGTCGTATTTCCTTTTTTCTCTGTAATTATATGCATCTATAATTTAATTTTTAGTGACATTTAAAATGATCGAAAGGCTCTAAGCAATCCTTGCATTTGTAAAAGGATTTGCAGGCAGTAGAGCCGAATTCTGAAACGAGTACTGTATTGATGGAGTCACACTGCGGACATTGGACCGGTGCATCGGGAACTCCCATCGGTTTGGGTGGCGAAATTCCGTAAGCTTTCAATTTTGCCCGAGCTTCATCCCCCATCCACTCGGTAGTCCAGGCGGGAGAAAGTTGTTCGGTAATTTTATACTTTTCGACACCTGCCTGATCTAAAGTTGCCTTAATTTCCATTTCCATCCAATTATAAGCCGGGCAGCCGGAATAGGTAGGCGTTATTTTGACCTCCAAAATGTCATCGATATATGCAATAGACCGAATCATTCCCAGTTCGCCAATAGTGACCACAGGAATTTCAGGATCCGGAATATTTCGAATCAATTCTCCTAAATGTTGAATATCAATGGTTTCTACGGTCATTATTAATTACCATTTCGCGCCGGGATAAGCCCTTTGCATGAATTGAAGATCAGATAAAATAAAGCCCATATATTCTGAATGCTTACCCTCTTTACCTCCGATTTGCTGATAAGCTTCTCGATCGACCTTCAGTCCGGCATCCTCAAAATGAGTCGCCATCTGATCCAAAATCGATTTTTTTAATGAAGAAGGATCAGGAATTAAATTCTGAGCTATCAATCTCGCCTCAAAATCGGTGGGCGTGAATGCCTCCCCTGCAAAACGCCACAATTCCTCCACTGCTGCCTGCATTCGACGATTGCTTTCCTCCGTTCCTAAGCCCATTCTCCTCACCCATTCGCTGCTGAAAGTATAATGATAGTTTATCTCCTTGAGACTCTTAATTACGATGGCTTCCAATCGCTCATCCCCGGTTTTCGACAACATCCTGTAATAATGAAGCTGCCAGGCATCAAAAATATATTGTCTAACTAAGGTATGGGCAAAGTCAGTATTAGGTCGCTCGCAAAGCAATAAATTTCGATAATTTACAATGTCACGCAGGTAAGCAATATCGTCTTCATCTCGCCCTTGTCCCTCATATTCCGCAGCATATTGATAGAGTAAACGGGACTGGCCGATGCAATCCAAGGCGATGTTTGTCAGGGCGATATCCTGCTCCAAAACCGGGCCGTGACCACACCATTCTCCCAATCTCTGACCTATAATCAATGAACTGTCCGCCAGCACCATCAGAAATTTAAAATAATCTTTCTCAGTACTCATTTACATGTGCTTTATTTCGTCAGGGATGTTGTAGAAAGTAGGATGTCTGTACACCTTATCTTCTGCCGGATCAAATAAAGCAGCGGATTCATCGGGATCAGAAGCAACGATGTACTTCGATTCCACCACCCAAATGCTCACTCCCTCGTTCCTTCTGGTGTAAACATCTCTTGCATTTTCGAGTGCCATCCTTTTATCTGCGGCATGAAGGCTGCCTGCATGTCTGTGCTGCAAACCTTTCTTAGATCTTATAAAAACCTCCCAAAGAGGCCATTCTGAACTTGACATATTATTTATTTTTAATATATTTTAATTTTTAGGATACAGCTTGTTCTAAGGATTCTTGCGATTGCTTTTCAGCATAAGCCTGCGCCGCTTCTCTCACCCAAGCGCCCTCTTCCCAAGCTTTCACACGGGCTGCCAATCTCTCCTTATTGCAAGGACCATTTCCTTTGACCACTCTCCAGAATTCCTCCCAATCAATTTCTCCGAAGTCATAGCCACCTTTCTCCTCATTCCATTTCAAATCCGGATCCGGGATGGTTAAACCAATGAGCTCGGCTTGTGGCACTGTCGCGTCGACAAATTTTTGACGCAATTCATCATTGGTGAATCTTTTAATTTTCCAAGCCATAGACTGTGCCGTGTGGGTAGATTCTGCATCGTTGGGACCGAACATCATCAGGGAAGGCCACCACCATCTGTTGAGAGCATCTTGAGCCATTGTTTTTTGCTCGGGAGTTCCTGCCGCCAAGGTCATCATTATTTCATAACCCTGTCTTTGGTGGAAACTTTCCTCCTTACACACTCTCACCATTGCGCGAGCATAAGGACCAAAAGAAGTCCTGCAAAGTGGCACCTGATTCATGATCGCAGCGCCATCGACTAACCAGCCGATCGCCCCCATATCCGCCCATGTAGGGGTAGGATAATTAAAGATGGAGCTGTATTTAGCTGTACCATTATGCAATTCCTCGTAAAGCTGATCTCTGGTCACGCCGAGAGTTTCACAAGCACTGTATAGATACAAACCATGCCCTGCCTCGTCCTGAACCTTCGCCAATAAGGCAACTTTTCGTCGTAAAGACGGAGCTCGGGTGATCCAATTGCCTTCGGGCAGCATACCCACTATTTCTGAATGCGCATGCTGAGAAATCTGGCGAATCAATGTCTTTCGATATCTTTCCGGCATCCAATCCTTCGGCTCAATTTTTATATCATTGTCAATTTTCTCCTGGAAAATGTCTTCCATATTTTTTTCGACTGTCATGACTCTTATTTTAATATTCTATATAATCAAATTCAATTTTACCAACGAGCAAACACAATGAAGTGTTCCAATATTTTAATAATCAGGCTATCCCATGGGTAAAAAGAGAAATCAAAGTACTTTCGATTCGCTTTTTCTCTGTATTGCTCATTTTTTTTCCACCTTTATAAATCCATTGCATTCCGCTTAGGAAACTTCGCATTACAATGTCCCTTTCATCTTCACAATCAATATTTTTTCCTAAGCGCAGACCTACTTCATTCTCGTAATTCCGTCGCATCTTTTTAAAAGTGTTCAGGTTCTCTCCGCTCAAATTTTTCCATTCTTCAGAAAAAAGCAACACCGCCCCTGCCTTGTCGGAAATCATATTGACGTGCAATGAGACTATTTCACCTATCTGGGTATCCGTCGGGCAATTGGGATCAATTTTTTTTATTCCCTCTAGAAATGCGTTGGCATTTTCGAAGCAAATTTCCTTTAAAATCTCTTCTTTATTAGCGAAATGGCTATAAATACTAGAAACCTCCATATTGACTTTCGCAGCTATTTCCCTCAAAGAACTGGAGTTGTAGCCCTTTGAAATAAATAAAGTGGCTGCTGTGTCGACAATTAGGGATTTTTTACTTTTTACCTTTGCTTCCATAATTATTATTTAAACTGCGGTATCAAAATCAATCTCTACTTCCGGGGTAATTGGTCTGGATTGACAAGTTAACACTATATGATTGGCTACCTCGTCCGGTTCAAGAGAATAATTCACTGCCATATCAACCTCACCTTTCGTCACTTTTGCCTTGCAAGTGGCACAGACTCCTCCTTTGCAAGCGTAGGGCAAATCAAGCCCCTGCATGAGGGCGGCATCGAGTATATTTCCATCATTGACCGAGTAATCGATGGTGGTTTTTAGACCTGCTAAAGTTACTTTTATTCTCGCATCGACTTGTTTCTTATGAACAACTTGGTTATTTTTTCGACTCTCATCTACTCCAGGCACACCGAAGAGCTCAAAATGAATTTTACCTAAAGGGACATCTTTCCCCTGCAGGAAATTAGAAACTTCGAGGATCATCTCTTCCGGTCCGCAGATGTAAAAGCCATCGGCCTTTAAAAAATTGGGCATTACTTTAGAAATCAATTCGCATTTTTCGGCAGAAATACGACCACTAAAAAGTGGCGATTCGAGTGCTTCTCTACTTAAAAAATAGTTGAGTGCAAAACGCTGAAAGTATCTATTTTTCAGTCCTTCCAGTTCCTCTTTAAAAATGATATCCTTGGTGAAGCTATTGCTGTAAAAGAGCGTCACGTGACTCTTGGGCTCGTTTTTAAGGATGGTCTTGATATTGGAAATAACAGGTGTGATACCACTTCCTGCTGCAAAGAATACATATTTTTTATCAGCTTCGGCATTGGTTTCTATAGAAAATTTGCCATCGGGCGGGAAGAGTTCCAATTCATCGCCGGGTTTCAAATGCTTGTTCGCAAAAGTTGAGAACTTACCCCCTTCAATTTCTTTGACAGCAATACTGAGTTGGTTTTCATAGGGAGCAGAGCAAATCGAGTAACTCCTTCTGACATCTTCGCCATTGATGATAGTTTTGAGAGAAATAAACTGACCCGGCTTATAATGGAAGGTTTCTTTTTGACCATTTTCGAGAGAAAAAACTATTTCTACAGCTTTTTCCGTCAATCTTTTAATATTTTTTACTTTTATTTTATGGTACTGTCTCATATTTTTAGCTAACGAACGTTCGTTCGCTAAAGTACGGCGAAAGCTTAATATTTACAAGTATTTTTGTTATTTATTTTTTTGGGAATTTTGGAGTATTAGAAAAAGAATGAAAAAGTTTAGACTTTTTCGACTAAATTGTGTTAATATTTGTTAAAAATAATTTGCAAAAAACAACATTTGTTGCAACAATAATTAGATTTGCGCTGTTTTTCCAATCAATATTCAAAACACTAAACAAAATTAAGATGAAATTGAGATTATTATTTATGGCATTAGCCACAGCAGGTATTTTAGCATCATGTAACAATGCTCCAAAAGGAGACGAAGCGACTGTTGATGCAGAGCAAGAAGCGGCAGCAAAGTCAGGAGAGACTATGGCTGTTGATGTAAGTCAATCAGAAGTTACTTGGACAGGAACTAAGCCGGTTGGTGCGCATTACGGAACATTCAAGTTGACTTCAGGAGAAGTTTCAACTGAAAACGGAATGGTTACAGGTGGAGAATTTGTTATCGATATCAATTCAATGGTAATCACTGATGAAGATGCAGACAGTTACAGAGAGAACTTGAGAGGTCACTTGGTAAGTGAAGATTTCTTCAAAGCTGAGACACACCCGACAGCTAAGTTTGTAATTACTAAAGTAGAGCCTATCAGTGAGGCGATGAAGTCATCTTCAAAAGTTGAGAACGCAAACTATGTAGTAAGTGGAAACTTAACATTGAGAGACACGACGAACAATATCACTTTCCCGGCTAACATCAATGTAACTGACAATATGGTATCTGCGAAAGCAAATTTTGATATCAACAGAACATGGTGGAAAATGCATTACGGAAATGATTCATCATTGGGAGATAAATTTATCCGACCTGAGGTGAATGTGGGATTGAACTTGGTAGCTAAGAAGTAATATATTAAGAATATTTGAGAAAAGCCATTCGGAGAAATTCGGGTGGCTTTTTTTTTGTCTGCGACCGTACTGGGTTCTGTGTTTTGAGTTGGGCACGTTCTTGGGATATGGGGATGCCTTCGGCATTGGGATGTTTTGCCACGAATGCACGAATGACTGGTTTTTCATTCGTAAAACTAATATTATGTTCTTGAGTAGAATTGAATCCTATCGAGAAACTCTTTGTGAACTCTGTGCCTTCTTGGTCTCCGACCGTTCTGAGTTCTATGTTCTGGGTTGGGTAAGTGCTTGTGATTTTGAGGTAGCTTGGGTGTTGGCTCACTACTTTGTGACATCTGTACCTTCTTTGAGTCTTGGTGGTAAAAAACATGTTGATTGAAACGAAAAAATCTAAAAGTCGATCTTTCAAAAACTTTTTCAAATCAAAAAACGATTCACCGCTGCCAATTGTCTGAATCACGGATTATGCGGATTAAAAGATTTCGCGGATTTTATCCTAAAATAATCTTTAAAGAAAAATATATTGTCTTGTTAAAAACGTGAAAATGCATATTTTTAAAAAATGAGACGCAATAAATTGCGTCTCTACGTGATTATCATTTTTTATATGGTTTCAATTTATATTAATGATTCAATGAAATTCAATTGTCAAAGACCAATTATATGATTTAAAAG
>CALCSX010000210.1 GCA_937894165.1 uncultured Saprospiraceae bacterium
GAGTTAGGATTTAAATTATAAATAAAATTAATTGTTCCATGTTCTGAGGAACCCAAGCATGACAATATCTCCATTAAGAATTATCATTAATTAGATCTTATTTCTAAATTCCGACTTAAGAAAAAGTATTAATTCATGTGAGGAATACACATCAATTTTAGCAGACATAATTGCCTGCTCTTTGTTCGTCTTTACTTTTCTCAGGTCGTTCTCGAAAGAACTAATTTGTTAGGTTCGTCTTATTATTGTTCGTCTTATGACCGTAGCCATGACGCAAATATAAATAAATTAGATCGATATAAAATAATTTCTTCTACTTTTTTTAAAAATTATTTTTCGTCTATACTTTTATACACTCTAGTTTTAGGGGTAGTATTCAGTTGCTTCGTCTCTTTTCCCAATATTAAACTTACTGTAACTTCGTGAGATCCATTGCTATATTGTTGGAAACCCAAAAAAGATACATCATACGAGTAATAAATATTAAACTTATCCACTCCTGCTCCAACTAGAACCCCCATTCCTGTTCCTCCTGCAATCCTATAACTTAGCCCACCGATAAGTCTGTCTTGCATAAAACTTCCTATAAGGTTAAAGTCAACACTGAATGGCGCATCTGTTATTTGTCTTATCACCATGGATGGTGTTAACTTTGTATCAATAGAAGTAAAATCAAAGATCGTGCCAAATTGAAACATATATTGCTTCAAAAAATTATTCCGAGCCTCATAAGGCACGTCCGGCGAGGGCTCATCCAATCTTGCACCTATCATCCCCGGCAGGGCTGCCCCTACAAAAAATTTATCTTTGTATAATCCATAAAAACCCAATCCTGCATCAAATCTTAAAATGCCATCCGCCATCTCTTGGATTAATAAATCTCCTTGATTTATGAGTGGATGGGTTAAAGCATTTGATGTCAGTGAAGATTTTCGTATTTCAGTCGACAAGCCAATAGACATCTTCATATCTTTCGCTCTAAATTTATAAGCATAGGATAGTCTACCTGCAAAATGGTTTAGCGCACCGATATTCTCAGAAAACAATTGCGCTCCAAGTCCAAGGTTATCTCCAAACCCGCCGTTGTAATTCAACAAAAACGATTTAGGCGCACCATCGAACCCTGCCCATCTTCCCTGATGGTTTGCAAAAAAAGTATGGTTATTTTCAAAGCCTGTGTTTGCAGGATTTATCAGCACCGGAAATAATGTATAGTGATTCAACATGGTTGCCTCTTGTGCCTCCATCTTAAATATAAAGAGTATTAAAACTACTGAAATGTATATTTTTCTCATTATGATTTCCTCTTTTGCTATATTAATTAAGCGTTCTGACTATTGTAACACTTCCTTTGTGAACAGATTCATTTTCATTACCCTGATCTTTTACCAAAAGCACATAGTAGTATACCCCATCAGGTACAAGACTTCCATCTTGATGTTGACCTTCCCAAGTATCTATATAATTTCTTTGTTCAAATACCTTCTGACCATATCTATCAAATATGCTTAGCGTATTTTCGAATCTGCTGCTACATGTGATTACTAAATTGTCATTTCTACCATCTCCATTAGGAGTTATAATGGGTCTACCTTCGAAACAGTCCAGTCTTACAGATAAAACCTCTGCAGAACGAAGCAATTGACATCCATTCGAATCTGTCACCAGTACTCTATATGTCCCGGGTCTTAAACCTGAAATAAAAGCTGTAGTTGAACCGGGAGTAGAATCATCCCATCTATAAGAATAGGGTGGTACTCCTCCTGATACTTCAGCCAGTGCGGATCCGTTCAGTAATTGAGGGTTCGTACTCGGATTGGTTTCAATGTTAACTACCAACGGATCCGGCTGGTTAACCAGAATCGTTGTTCTAAATAAATTACCTACATTATCAGTCACTGTCAAATCATAGGATCCAGCCTGAAGATTTGGATTAATGGATTGGTTTAATGTAGGTGCATTGCTCCACAAATAAGTGTAAGGCGCTACTCCGTTTAAAGGCATAACTAAAATCTCTCCTGAAAATTCACCAAAACAGTTCACATCTACTACTGTCACTTCCACCTCAAGCCCCCCATCGAATGATACAATCATCGGCCCAAAAGTTTGCTCACAACCATTCGAATCAGTAATTGTCAAGAAATAGGAACCTTCAGACAAGTCATCTAAATTTTGTGTCGTCTCTCCATTTGACCATTCGAAGGTGTAAGGTCCAGTACCCCCTTGAGGATTTATTGAAATACCTCCATCGTCGCCTTCATCCGTTACAGCAGTGATATTGATAGGAGTAATTGTAATCGAATTCGGTTGTCCCAGAATAATTGTAAAAACACCTGTTGCTGAAGTTTCATTATCAGTCAAGGTGATCATGTAAGTTCCTGCCCCCACACCTGTGAGTGTATTCGTAGTTGCTCCTGTTGACCACATATAACTATAATCTCCTCCTCCAACGACATTCACTTCTATAGAACCATCCATTAGGCCATTGCAGCTTGGTTGGTTTCTTACTATTTCTAAGTCAATATCACTGTCAGTCACTTCAATCTCTAATTGTATTGTACAATTATTAGCATCTGTTATCAGTAATCGGTATGTGCCCACACCTAATCCGCTAAGATCTTTATCAGTCGAAAATAAGGAATTATTAAAAGTCCATCTAAAATCGTAGGGTTCCGTTCCACCTGAAACATCTAAAGTAATTGACCCATTATTACCGGATGTAGAAGGACTTACTGTGAAATCAACTTCTAATGGCGAAGCTGTAATCGTAAATTCTCTCTCGACCATCGTATTACTGCCGTCTGTTACTTTTACTTTATAGTTTCCCGGTCCCACTCCTATCAAATCTTGTTGGGTTGAAATCACGGTCGTGGATCCTACCTCCGTCCATTCATAATTATAAGGAATAGTGCCGCCTGTTACAGAAATATAAATTCTTCCATTTTCTTGACCTACACAAGGGTTGAATAATGAATCCTGAACTATTTCAATTGTCGGTGTAGAGCCCACCATTATTTCACCCGGACAAAAATCAAAATCAGAAATAATTTCTAAGTTTTCACACAAAATTGACCCTACCTCATTCAATCCAAATGGTTGGATAATAATTGGATAAGTACCTGAGGATGCCAAGATTTCAAAACACAAATTAAAAAGCACTTCACCGTCATCCAGAGCAACATCACAATCGGCCTGCGTATTTTCCCAGAAATAATTAATCACACCCTCACCCGGGAGCTCATTAAAATTATCAGCAAAAAAATCATTTAACACATTCGATGTCTGTACATTGGTATATTTTAAAGCTTCGTTATCAAAGCCAATGGTTCCAAAGAAAGAAATAACCTCTTCAAAATTATAGACAGAAACCGGCACGCAAACAACCTCTCCCATTTCTCCTGAAACACTTCCTATTTCAAAGCCAATTATTTCAAGATCACATTCTTCGGGTTCTGACACCGTAATTTGTCCGTTGCTTGTCACCACCTCCAGCTCAGTTCCACCCTCCGTTACAAAATTAATCGGAGTCGGATTATTCGTAAAGGTGAAATTTGTTACATCAGAATTTGCACCGCCTGTGAAACACACATCAAATAATTTAGCATTATTAGCTAAGGTGATAGGGCTGGCTGCTGTATAATCCACTGCTAATCTTCCGTTGGTTGTATTACCGGAAAAATTGTTAGCGAAGGAAAAACCCGGAAGGTTCATATTTAATTGAGCTACATTCGTAAATGTGGCTACAGCCGGATCCCAAGCCATTGAAAACTGGAATTCACTTATATCATTAAAATCTCTCACGGTAACTGATATACAGCCACTGCCGCCGGTTTCTATAGTTATATTATTGGCGCGGAGGTTAACTGATTCTACATCCTCTTCTACAGTTACACTACCATCTTCAATATCTGTATCCAACTCCATAAAATTGCTATCGGAAATCTCAACAGGAGGGTTTGTCCCGGCAGTGATTGTACTTACATCTCCCAAATCACCAATAATTCTCAATGCCACAGAAAATAATTGTATTGATCCGTCAATATTTGCCGGATTGATATAAAAAGCACTGAATGGTAATTGACCATTATCGACGAATTCATTGTCCATATTAAAGTTATCAGCAGTTACGACTATGCCACCGGGCATGTTGGCTAAATTTCTTAATTCTACAAATTCCAATATCTCCGGATCCCATGTTGTAGAAAATTGTATAGAACCTATTCCTCCATCATATATTAATGTAACATCTACCTCAACTATTTCGTCGGGAACACCTGTCTCATTGGAAAAACGAATAGTAGACTGACCACTTAGATTCGCACAAAATAAAAATAATATGGTAAAAATCGTAAAGATGTATTTCATCCGCCTAATTTTTGTCTATTGGAGTTTATTGATAAAGTATGCTTTAATAAACCTACCTCCATTTTCTCCTCCATCAACTTGTTAAATAAATACAATGAAAACTAATTATCTTCAATAAAACATTAGAACACCTTTTATTAACGCATGTTTAAATGATCCCGTTGGACATTTTAACAGCGATAAGTTTAGGATTATCGTATTATAAAATATTCATATACCAAAATCATACCAAAAATGAAGATTCTCAAAATTAAATCATTTTTGCTGCAAAATAGTATTCTATATTATGGTATTAACAAAAAATAAATCTAAGTCTTTGATCGTGAATACGCAAAACATATAGGGAAAACGTGATCTGTAGTACCTATTTTTCAATTTTTATATCTAATAGCTGTTGAATCATATTTTTATGACTCCAATTCTGCTTAATATAGAAAATGTTCTCCTCCGAAGATTTCTTTTTGTCATGCTCACTAATATTACTCATCTTTCTTAATGCCTCTCCTAAATCATGACAGGAGACTTCAGACACCACAATACCATTTGCTGTAGATTGGATAATTTCATTGGCGGCAGTCCTTATACCATTTCCACCAAATGCTATAACCTGGGTTCCGCAGGCTAGTGATTCAAGAATGACCATTCCAAATGATTCTACTGTGGATGGCAATATTAAAAAATCAGCTTCAGTATATAATGCCTTTAAAAATAATTGTTGTTTCCCGGTAAAAAATATGCGCCCCATCATATCAAGTTGGCTAACCAAGTCTTTTAAAGTTTTCAATGAAGGACCCTCCCCAACAATCACTAGGTTGATATTCTCTACGGTAGCTAGACACCTAATTAAGAAATCAACATTTTTATTTTCTTCCAATCTACCCACATAAATTGCGTAATGTTTTGGCAAATATGGCAAAGCCACCCTCATCATATCCACCTCCTCTTTAATTATATACCCATTAAAATTCGTTAAATCTATTCCCGGTCTAATATAATGGATTTTCTCCTTCGGAATATTATACTCATTGCTTAGTTGCCGAATCATATTATTACTAAAGACCACCGGTTCAGTAATTTTAGAATTCATAACTGCTATTTCAGCCTTCCGATTTTCCAAAAAATATAGCCATCCCAATATATAATGCTTAGGTCGCTTCCAAAGCGGAAGTAAGGAAATTCTAAGGAGATTTGCTTCGTTTTGAAATCCGGCAGTGGTCGGGAATATATGGATTAATTTAATAGACAATCTTTCGAATTCTGAACTCGAAATAATCCCCCAAGTAGCAATTGCATATCTCGACCAAATCTTATCCGGTACAAAACTTTGAAAAATCGTCGAGATAGCGTCGTGTGCAGCTTGTCTATAATTACGGAATAAAATAAAAGGTAATTTGGATGGCCGAACCGGGGCAACAAAGAACTGAATATCATTTTTAATAAAACTGTTGAAATATTTTATTTTTCTATCGAAATATAAAA
>CALCSX010000211.1 GCA_937894165.1 uncultured Saprospiraceae bacterium
AAGTCTAAATCCGGATTTTTTAAACCACACGGGATCGAATGATCCATCGCCATTACCAAGTAAAACCATTCCAGTACCACCATCAAAAGCAGGTGTTTCGGGTTCGGTATCAGCAATATCTCCTCCTACAATCAGATCCGGATATTTATCCCCGTTGACATCCACCACCAAAGTTTTAAGAATTGGTCCCATCTGTGCTGCATTAGGAAGTGGAATAGGTTCAAAAGTTTTACCTTTATTCAACCATACTGTTGATCGAGATTCGTTAGCTGTATAATTTAAGGAGGATTCAAGTTCTTCTTCACCATAAATTTCTTGTAAAGAGGCATTTGCGAACTGTGCATAGGTCGGAAATTTATCTTTAATGAATGGCATTTGATCAGAACTACATTGTCTTCCTCTTACAGGTACTAATTTTCCCTTGTAATCTTTTGACAAAACAATATCAATTGTTCCATTTTCATCAAAGTCACTTGCAAAAATATGAAGTAGCTTCTTATCGCTAAAATTAAACTTGTTGTTTAATCCTATATTCCCGGCTACCACATCCATTTTGCCATCATTATTCACATCCACCAAGGCCAAACTATGCCACCACCCTGTTTTTTCATGCAAACCCCATTCTTCTGTTTTGTCTACAAATTCTCCCTCACCTTGAATGAATAATTTCAGAGTCATCCATTCTCCACAGATCAAGAGATCTTGCTTTCCGTCTCCATTAAAATCATGAAAAATTGCATCAGTAACCATACCAATATTCTTCAATTCAGGAAGCCATTTATCTGTAACTTCTTCAAACTTGCCACCTATGTTCCTTAATAAAAAAGTGGTGCCCGGATAGGGGTATTGCCCGGGTCTTGTTCTTCCTAAAACTATTAGATCCATCATTCCATCACCATCAAAGTCTGAACTTACCACTCTTCCTCCGCTCGTCCTGATGGGTGGAACAGCATTTGGTACAGGACCTGAAAAACAACCAGTTCCATCATTCAAATATAAGCGATCCTGAAGGTTCGGGTCTCCTAATTTAAATTCACCGCCACCCCCACTAACAATGTACAAATCTAAATCTCCGTCACCATCAGCATCAAAGAATACACTTCCCATATCTTCACTTTCAGCTTGACTCGTCCATGGCTGACAGGGTGCTTGATAATATCCTTTCGAAGGATCAATTAAGTATAAAACTCCTGATTGTCCTTTCGCTCCTCCTACAAAAAAATCTTGAAATCCATTCCCGGTCACATCACCATGGCTCATTAATGGACCTAAAGTGGACTGTTTATAAGGTAGTAGAATTTCCTTGTCATAATCATGGTAGTCATCTTCCCTATGTACAAAGTATTCTTTAAAAAGTTTACTTGACAAATCCACAAAAACGTACTCCACAGAAGATTTAAATTCTTCCCTCTGTGATTTTATTTCGAATTTGTCAATATGATGGACTTTATTAATTTCTAAATCCTCTAAGTAAGTTATACTTCTGTCTGCCCAAGTGATTTTGACCTTCTTTACTTCTTTTTGATGTCCTAAACCAAAATGCAAGATGGGTTCAACTGAGGAAAGATATCCTCTTGAAAGATTAAGTTCCTCAATTAATACTTCTCCATTATCTCTTTCAATTTCAACTTTTGTATTAACTGGAATTAATTGATTGCCTTTATCTGTTAAGTTAAATCTAATCCAATTATAATCTGTTTTTTCCGAAGTGTTATTTTTATAAATAGATGCTACTTGGTCTATATTACTGATAATTAAATCCAGATCGCCATCTAAATCCAAATCAGCGAAAACTGCACCTGTAGAATAGGAAGGAATTTCAAAACCCCATTCTTTGCTAACTCCTTTGAATGTGAGGTCTTTCATATTTTGGTACAGATAGTTGACCTGTGGATATCCCGGATAATCCATTAAAAATTTAAAAACACTATCCATCTGCCCTTCTTTTCTCCATTCATCTATCTTCGGTAAAACATGATCAATATAGTCATTGTTTTTTAGGTTTCTTCTGAAGCCATTTGTAATCAATTTGTCCTTCCAACCATCATTGTTATAATCAGCAATAAGTGGTGCCCAGCTCCAATCAGTCTTCGACACGCCCGCCATCTGAGCTATATTTGTATAATATCCAAAGCCATGCTGAACATGTAAGCTGTTGAACATATACTGCGGAACAAATCCTTTTTCAACAACTTCAAAAAATAATGGCGCATTCATCGGTCTCATATATGTTTTGCCTAAAATATGGTCATCAGGCATCATATCAACCTCATAAATGTCCTGCATTCCATCATTATTTATATCCGCATAATCCATCCCCATTGAAAAATGGGAGCAATTGTCTAATCTCTCTTTAATTTCATCTCGGAATGTACCATTCCCTTGATTTATAAATAAAAAATTGGGAATCAAATAATCATTGCTCACATAAATGTCGATTAAGCCATCACCATTGAAATCTGAAGTAATTAAACCCAAGCCAAAGGATGGCTTCAATAATCCCGCCTCCTCGGTAACATCCGTAAATGTCCCATCGCCATTGTTTTTATAGAGTACTGAGCTATTGAGAGGAGCATAATCATCGGAATAGGAAGATGCTTTCTTGTCCTCATCATTAACCTTAAAAACTAAATCTGCATAGTTAATCACATATACATCCAAAAGTCCATCATTGTTATAATCGAAAAATGATGCCTGAGAGCTTCTATGAAAACCTGCTAATCCATACGCTTCAGCTGACTCAACAAAAGTGCCATCTCCCTGATTAATATATAATTCGTTTTTTAATTCATCCTTATTCTTCGAAGGACCACCTACACAAACGTAGATATCAAGAAGACCATCTTGATTAATATCCACTATAGAAACCCCTGTAGACCAACCTTTTCCTGCAATCCCAGCTTTCGCAGTAATATCTTCAAATTTAAGATCACCTTTATTGAGGTATAATTTATTTCCGGTCGTATTACCGGCAAAAAAGAGATCCGGAAGACCATCATTGTTAAAATCACCAACCCCTACACCTGCACCATTATACATGTAATCAAAAGTAAGAATATTATCGGAAGGTGTCTCGACAAGCTGATTGATAAAATTTACTCCCGTTTGACTACTATCTAATAAAATGAAAACTGTATAGTCAAATTCCTTAGTTTCAATATCTGAATCTTTACAGGAACTAGTGGATATTATAAGCAATGCAATAAAAAAATTTAGGAGCAGTTGGGGTTGTGCGTGTGATTTCACTTGTATTCGCTTAAAAAGTTAGATACTGGCACAAAGATATTAACTATTTGTTAACATAACTATCGAATTAGTAAAAAGTTATTATAACTAAATTGTTAATATAAAAACCTCAATCCTATCTAAAGCTTTCTGAAGATAGGGATTGAGGGTATTATATAACAACCTATATAATAAATTAGGTCTCAGTCGACCTTGAGAAAAGTAATTTGGCTTTTAATCAATAGGGTATATTTTCAATCAAAATTCTGACTGATACTAAATTGAAACGTTCTGTAACAAAGAATATTACATTGTTTTATTGAAGAAATGTAAAATTTTGTTAATCAGTTAATTCTTATATATCTGAAAGGATTCATTTGTAAATTCAGAAGATATTATAAGTGAATAATTTCCTGTTGGGAATTCATAAATTTCAATAGTCTGAGTTTCATTTAAATCCTCCCTTTCATAGAGCAATTGACCAGTAGATGAATAGATCTCAACCTTATAAGTAGGCAGTAAGGTCTGAATTGTAATGTCTGTTTCAACAATTGTCGGGAAAACATTCACTAAAGTTTCATTTGCCCAATTAACTTGTTTGATAGGCGAGGTTTTTGAATCCCCACCAAAGCTATTTGATCTAATAAAATAATAATTCAATCCCGAAAAAGGATTCTCATCAGAATAGGTATAGTTCAATGGTTTAAAGGAATTGCCTCCACCATTGACTCTTGCAATTTCGA
>CALCSX010000212.1 GCA_937894165.1 uncultured Saprospiraceae bacterium
GATGAAACAATTGGATTTTACGAATTAGAAACAGAGCAGGTACATTGTTCAGGCACTTCTATCATTTCCATAGTTGGTTTGGAAGAAGATGCACAAGTTTACATTAACGAGCAAGCTCTTTCATACGCAGATTTGCCACTTCTGGAGCCGGGAGTTTACAGAATCAGCATTCTCGCCGATTCCGAAGGCTGCGCATGGAATGAAACAGTCATCATCTTAGAAAGCGCTTGTCCGGAAGAAGAGCCGGGAAGTATATGGTTTCCGAACGTCTTTTCCCCGAATTTTGACGGCTACAACGATGAGTTTGCAGGCATTGTCCACAATGCGGAAGTCGTAGAGTTAAGCATTTACGACAGGTGGGGACAGACGGTATTTCATTCTAGCACCGGAGAGGCGTGGAAGGGAGTGAACAGAAGCGGACAGGCAGTAGATCAGGGAGTTTATGTGTATTTTGCTGTGATCAGGAAAGCAAATGAGCAGAGGACGGTTGTGGGCGGGGATGTTACGCTGGTGAGGTAACTAATTTGTAGAAATTAAACTTGTAAGAAAAATTATTAACTTAGTATATAGATGGCACGAGGGGCACATTTGCAAACTTGCGCCAAAATTAGTGATTAATGTATATTAATCTTGCAAAAATAAATGAAATAAAAACTTACGCCAGCTTTGATCTAAATTATCTTTCCAATTATAAATTACCAAATCAGATAAAACGAAGGAACGGGGGGCACAAGTTACAAACTTGCGCCAGCATTTGACGCTGGTGAGGTGATTAATGGTAGAAATTAAACTTATAAGAAAATCATTAATTTAGTATATAGAAGGCATGGGGGGCACATTTGCAAACTTGCGCCGGCATTTGTTTTGGGGATTAGTGCACAATTAACCTAGCAAGTATAAATTACACCCTAAGTAAACAAGATATATTTAGTTCATTTTTACTGAATAAGTAATGAATTCGTTCTATTCATTCAAACAAATACCTCAAAAAGCTCAATTAAATCATTTTTTTGATAATTTTGCAGGCTAAACCAAATCAAAAAGCATGAAAGCGAACGGTGTATTACAAATTGTGTTGACTATAGCTGTAGTAATATTATTTATTCTTCATTTCACGAGCAAGTCCTCCTCCACTGCTGCTACTTCGTCTGATGGGGAAAGTGCCGGGGTGAAAATATATTATATCAATGAGGACAGCTTACTCACAAAATATGAGTATTTCAATACCAAAAGACTAGAAATCGAAGACGCAAAATACACAGTAGAGGTGGATTTGCAAGCTAAAGTTCAGAAGTTGCAACAGGAGATTACAGCTTTTCAAAAGAAAGCACAATCAGGAGCCTACTCCCCTAAAGAATTGCAAACAATGCAAGAAGCTTTGGAGAAGAAACAGAATCAGCTGATGGTTGAAGAGCAAATTAAGTCAGAAGAAATCATTACATTGACACAAAGCTTGAATAAAGAATTAAAAACAAAATTAGATTCAATACTATTAGATATGCGTAGTACTATGAATGCAGATTTTATCTTAACTTATGGTGTTCAATCTAACATTTTGAGTGCTAATGATTCACTGGATATTACTGATGATGTTTTAGCTCAGCTCAACGCTAAATAGAAGCTATTAGAAAAGCCCAGATACTCTGATACATGTGTTTGGGCTTTTTATACTTTTTGTCTTCCTAAAGAAATTTTCGCCCCTCTACTTTAATCTTTGCTAATTGCACCCAATAATGAGGAGAACAAAGTTAATACTATACTAAAAAGCACTGCCCACCAGAAGCCATCAATAGTAAATCCCGGTACAATTTTACTTGCAAGAAGTATAATTAATCCATTGATAACCAAAGTGAAAAGTCCTAGTGTTAAAATGGTCAAGGGTAAACTTATCAAACTTAAAATAGGTTTGATAAAAGCGTTTAATAATCCCAGCACCAATGCTAAAACCAATGCAGTAACGAAGCCATCGACCTCTGCGCCCGGCAGGATGTAGGCGGTGGCAAATGTGGCGAGTGCCATTAATATAATTCTAATTACAATACCCATAGTTTAATATTTAAATTTAATCGCTGCAAGAAAAACCCAAATACTGCGTTACTTCAACCTGATTACGATCATAAAATTGCATCCAGACCACAATTATAAACTAAGTTTTTACTAAATTGTTTTTTTCTGATCAATCGTAATTTTGTACATAAATATTCTTATTTACTTTTCTTGTTTTGCCTAAATTTCGTTTATACTTCGTTGTTTTTATTCGATTTAGCCCGCTAAAGCTTCATAAAAACGTCTTGTCTAAACAAATTTTAGGCAAGTCTGGATAAGAATTTTCCTATCGATCTCAGGTTCGTATTTGAACCAGTCATTTATTTCCTATAAACTCCTTGGATTCAAATACTTCGAAAGCCTTGTCTTTGTGCTTTTCTTATCAGCGAGTGTAAATTACAAAGTTTTTAATGCAAAAAATAAATTCTAAAACTTTATTATCGCTTAATTAAATAAATCTTGCCTTAAAAATTCTAGGATTTCCTTGAAGATCATTCAATATTTCAGCGGAAAACTGATCATTCTGAAACAAAGCTAACGTTTCTGTAGCGCGTAAGGCATTCATTTCACAAAATATGTAGCCACCGGGTTTCAAATGATTCTTTGCAAATTCTGAGATCTTTTTATAGAAAAGCAAAGGGTCTTCCTCTACAAATAAAGCTATATGTGGCTCGAATTCAAGGGAGGAAACGTTCATTTCAGAAGTTTCTGTCGAAGCAATATAAGGTGGATTGGAAATAATAAAATCGAAACTTCCCAGGTCATTCCACAAGTCTTCCTTCAAAAAATCAATATTTTTAAAATCGATTGACAAATCGTGCTCATTGGCATTCTCTTTGGCCACACTCAATGCCGAATTTGAAATATCAATAGATGTAATGCTACACATAGGTCTCTCCTTTTTCAATGCCAGAGAAATACAGCCGCTGCCCGTTCCTATTTCCAAAATTCTCAATGGAAGAGTCTTAGGAATACATTGGAGACATTCATACACCAACTCTTCTGTTTCAGCTCTAGGTATCAAAACATGCTCGTTAACTTTGATTTTAAGGTCGTAAAACCAAGCGTGACCGAGAATATATTGCGGAGGCTCACCATTGCTCAATCGCTCGAAAATATAAGCATATTCCGGCTCTGTCGGTTCATTCGAAAATTCATAAGATCGGAAATTCAGTTCGCGGGCAAGCCATTTTAGCAGGGCATCCGTCTCCTCTACCCCATGGATATGAACCAATTTATCTTTAATTCCTAGAGGCACCTGCCATTTCATGAAAGTCTGTCTCTGAAGTCACTGTAACCAAATTCCTTAATTACTTTAATCTTACCCTTTCCGTCTTTTATACAAATTGAAGGATGACCAACACCATTAAAAGTTGTCGTTTTGACCATAGTATAGTGAATCATATCCTTAAACGAGATTTTATCGCCTACCTGCACTTCATTATCGAAGGAATATTCAGACAAATAATCTCCTGAAAGGCAGGACATTCCTCCAATTCTATAGGTGGGTTTGCCATCCACAGGATCTGAAGCCCCTTCAATGCGAGGGCGGTAAGGCATTTCCAAGGTATCCGGCATATGGGCAGTAAAGGAAATATCCAACATAAGTGTTTTGATTTTCCCATTGTCTACAATATCCAATACACTAGAAACCAAATCACCTGTCTGCCAAGCTATTGCAGATCCCGGCTCAAGTATTACTTCAACATCATATTGCTCTTTAAATCGCTTCAATATAGTGATCAGATGGCTAGGATTGTAGTCACTGTGCGTGATTAAATGTCCTCCGCCCATATTTACCCATTTAATTTTGGGCAGGAAATGAGCAAAGCGCAATTCAAAAGCTTCAAGGGTTTTTTCCAGTGTGTAGGAATTGTTCTCACATAGGGCGTGGAAGTGAATTCCTTCAAGATCATCCGGCCAACCCTCGGTAAAATTGTCTAGAGGAGTTCCTAAGCGCGAGCCGGGCAGTGCAGGGTTGTAAAGATCTGTTGAAACCTCAGAAAAACCAGGATTAACTCTAATCCCAAAGCTTACCTTGGGATATTTAGCGATATAATGACGATATCTATGATATTCTGATAGAGAATTGAAAACCAGATGTTCACTCAAATCCAAGATTTCCTCAAATTCCGAAGGGATATAAGCTGCGCAATAAGTATGAGATTTGCAGCCCATTTTATCATTGATCAGCTTAGCTTCATTCAAAGATGATGCCGTTCCACCGTCCAAATATTGTTTCACCAAGGGAAAAACACTCCACATGGCAAAGCCTTTCAATGCGAGAATAATAGAAATCCCGGCTTCATCTTTTACTTTCTTTAGAAGTTCTAAATTCCTGATTAGCAAGGGCTCTTCGAGGATATAGGCCGGTGTTTTTATTGTTTTCAAAGTTTACATTTTTATAAAAATAAAATTATTGGCTCGTCTTGCGCCTTAAACCCTAAAGGGCTGAAGCTAGCAAAACTCTATTTTTTTTATTATCAAAGATTCACCACTTGCAAAACCTTTCGCTTTCCTTTAGGGGAATGTGGGGCGCGCGCAGGCAGTTTTACTAAAAATATCTTAAGCTAAAGTTCAATTATCTTGTATTTTAACGCCTCTTCTCGCCCCCTAACCCCCTAAA
>CALCSX010000213.1 GCA_937894165.1 uncultured Saprospiraceae bacterium
TAATTCGTCCTATGTTTTACAATGGGCATCATGAAATAGTTAATATTTCAAATCCCGAGGGCCAGCTCAAAATATACTCTGTCGTAGGCTACATCTGTGAAACCGATACTTTTGCTTGGAATAGATCAATTTCTGAAATTAAAAAAGGTGATATTCTCGCCATGAAAAATGCAGGAGCCTATTGTTACACCATGGCATCAAATTACAATTCCAGACCAAGACCGGCAGAGGTTTTAATCTATAACGGTAAAGATTACTTGATTAGAAAAAGGGAAACCTTCGACGATTTACTTAGAAACATGCCGGATATTGAAATTAGCTAAATCAGTTTAAACCATTGATTGGGGAGTGAAATAATTTGCAATCTTGAATATTACCAGAGCAATAAGTGATCCCAATAATGCCCCTACAATTACATCTGAGGGAAAATGAACGCCTGCGAACACCTGTGCAAAACATATCGCTGCTGCCCAAAACAGAAATGGCCATTTGATTTTGTTTCTCAATGCTGGCAAAACCAATATCAAAATTAGTGCAATCGCGAAGTGATTGGCAGCATGGTTAGAAGTAAAGCTAAAGGAGGAACTACATGGTATTCTCTCAACAATGGTTGCATCCAGATCTAAATTATTGCACGGTCGTAATCTTTCAAAACCTTTTTTAAAGAGGTTATTTCCGATGAGATCAGTTAATGAAATCACTATAATTATTGTCAGAAGTTTAAGATAAGCCACTTTCAGACGAAAATTAAAAAACAGGAAGGCAATAATAAATACATAGAGTGGGAGCCAAAGATATTTGTTCCTTAGGCTTAGAATTAAATTTTCAAGCAGGGTTCCCGGATTTAATCCATTTATTTTGCTGAAAAGCCAATAATCTAAATCTAATAAAAATTGCATAGGTCGTTTTGAAAATAAAATTATTATCTAATCATATTGACGGGTTAAAATTTGCTTTCAGTTACTCAAGCCCACATGATTATCGCAAATATAATTATTTATATGGTGGAAATACTCTTATCAGTTACGTATATTTGTGCCATAATTACTTCAAAATAAATTTAAATTGAGTTTAATAAAATCAATCTCCGGTATAAGGGGAACTATAGGAGGAAAAGTTGGTGACAATCTAACGCCTATTGACATTGTGGAATCTACTGCTGCTTTTGCTAAATGGTTGCACGACAAAGGCTTTAATAAGAAGGTAATCATTGGTCGAGATGGAAGGATTTCCGGAGAAATAGTTGAAAATTTAGTAATAAATACGCTCTTAGCTTCAGGTATTGACGTCGTCAACCTAGGATATTCTACGACTCCTACCGTAGAAATAATGGTACAAAAGGAAAGAGCCGGAGCAGGTATTATCATTACCGCAAGCCACAATCCAAAAGAGTGGAACGCATTAAAATTTTTAAATAATCATGGAGAATTTATTAGTTCTCATGATGGCGCGATGTTACTTCATATTATTCAGGATAAAAGTTATAAATTTGTAGATGTCGATAATCTTGGTCAATTGTCCAAAATAGAGAATGCTATAGATTTACATATTGAATCCATTTTAGATTATCCTTTAGTGGATGCTGAGATAATTCGATCGAAAAAATTTCACTTAGTTGTTGATTGTATAAATAGTACCGGTGCTTTAGCAATTCCGCCACTTTTGGATAAATTAGGCTGTACTTACACTTTATTAAATTCTGAAATAACAGGAAATTTTGCCCACAATCCTGAACCTCTACCGGAAAACTTGGTCTCTCTGACCTCCAAAGTTAAAGAAACCGGTGCATTGATGGGAATAGCTGTTGATCCCGATGTCGATAGACTAGCTTTGATCAATGAACACGGGGAAATGTTTGGTGAAGAAAATACTTTAGTCCTAGTGGCAGATTATTTCTTAAAGGAAAAAGGTGCCGGCGCTACAGTTTCTAATCTTTCATCATCGAGAGCATTGCGAGATATTACCGAAACTCATGGAGGAACATATCATGCATCAGCCGTTGGCGAAGTTAATGTAGTTCAGAAAATGAAGGAAGTTAACGCTCTTATTGGTGGTGAAGGAAATGGTGGTATAATTGTACCCGATTTTCATTATGGAAGGGATGCTCTCATAGGTATTGCACTTACTTTAACTTATCTGGCTAAGTTTAATTTAACATTAGGTTCTTTAAGTCAAAACTATCCAAAATATACTATTGTAAAAGATAAAATTTCCCTGACAGAAAATATGAATACAGATCTCATATTTTCAGAATTGGAAAAGTCGTTTTCGAGTGCCAAAATCAATAAAATTGACGGCGTAAAATTTGATCTTGAGGAAGGATGGGTACATTTTAGAAAATCTAATACCGAACCTATCATGAGAATTTATAGTGAGGCGAAAGATGAAAATAAAGCACATGAATTAGCCAAGCTTTTCAAAACAGAAATAAACAGGATTATTCAGTTGAAATAAATGAATGTCGATAATTTTCAATTAAAATATTAAGCAGTAATGAGAGTATATTTAGACAATGCAGCCACAACAAAAGTGGAGCAGGAAGTCATCAACGAAATGATTGATTGTTTAACCAATCACTATGGTAATCCGTCATCGACTCATGCTGAGGGCAGGAAAACGAGAACAATTATCGAAGAAGCCAGAAAAAAAATAGCGCATCACTTAAACTGCAGCGTCGGGGAAATATTCTTTACTTCCGGAGGTACTGAATCGAATAATATGGCCATAAAATGTGCTGTAAGAGATTTGGGAGTGAGGAGAATCATCACTTCTCCAATAGAGCATCACTGCGTATTACACTCTATTGAAAACCTTGAATGCAAGGATGTCCATGTAGAATTTGTTAGCGTTGACCAATATGGTAGAGTAAATGAAGAGGAATTAATTACATTACTTTCAGACACTACTGCTCCCAAAACATTGGTAAGTTTGATGCATGCGAACAATGAAATTGGAACGCTTCTGAATATTGATAACATTGGTTCAATTTGCAAAGAACACAAAGCTGTGTTTCATTCAGATACCGTGCAAACAGTTGCTCATCTAAACATAGATTTAAAAAACACACATGTTGATTTTATCAGTGGCAGTGCTCATAAATTCCACGGCCCTAAAGGAGTAGGATTTATTTATATCAATGGCAACACAAAAATTAAAACCTTTATTGATGGTGGTGGTCAAGAAAGGAATATGCGAGGAGGAACAGAAAATTTATCAGGAATAGTAGGAATGGCTAAGGCATTTGAACTAGCCTGTGAAGAGATGGAAAATAGAAGAAATTATATTACGGAGCTTAGAAATTACTTTAAAGAAAATTTAATACAATCCTTTGGAGATATCGAATTCAACGGGATACAAGAAGGTGATTTTCTATATACTGTCTTGAATGTTGCTTTTCCATTAAATGAAAAGTCAGAATTACTACTGCTGCATTTAGATATTGTTGGAATCAGCGCAAGTGGTGGAAGTGCATGTTCTTCAGGGACAGAAACAGGTTCTCATGTAATCAGATCCATTAAACCTAACAATAATTACAAATCTGTTAGATTCTCTTTCTCACATTTGAATACAAAGGATGAGATTGATTATGTGTTAACTAAATTAAAAGAACTTTTTCCACAAACCAGCTACGCATAAATAAAGAGACTTATTAATTTACAATATTATATTCTAATAAATGCAAATCAATAAGTCTTACTTTTTACAAAATTAGCTGTTAGCAGCCTCTCTTATAACATTTAATTTAGCCTCATTACCATAAACTTCGGCAGCTCTTTTGTTATAGGCCATTGCAGCATCTTCAGCTGTGTCGAACATACCAATATGAACTGTTTTATTATTGATAGTAATAATTGCTCTGTACTTCTTTTTTTCCTGATATACTCCAGTATAGCCGGTTTTACTAGTACTTTTTCTTTGTCTACTAGATGTAGATCTGCTTCTCCATTCGATATTTTCCAAACGGCAATCTAATTTATTACCATTTTTTGCACCGACTAGATTCTTAACCTTAGTCTTTCCTTCCGATTTGAATTTCTCTCCAATATATTTATGGAGATAAATTGTTTCAGTAACATAAATTCCTTTTGATTTTTTCCTAGTTTTTTGGAAAACTGCACAACCGGAAGAATGTTTCCTTAGATTAGAAACGAAACCTATCTCTTTGAGATAAGGATCATTGGCCAGGTGGTTATACACCTCTTCGTCTAGCAAGACGGAGTCTGGCGAGTTTTTAAGTTTGATTCTGTAAAGCACAATAACACAAATTTTAGTTAAACAATAAATATTCTTATAAGTAAACTCTTTATTTATTAATAAATTATGGTAATTTCTCACCTCAATGTTAATAATAAGTTAAGTATAATTAAAATAAAATTAAAAGAATAATTAAATTAAAATATGTAAAAGAATTCTAATACAATAAGCTACACTATAAGCTTAATCTCAAATATACGGAAAAATCTCAACACCGTGGTAATATTTGTTTCAACAAATAAAAACCCTATTAAAATATTTTACATTTGTAGCTTACTCAAGCTTAGTATATGCTTAATTTAGTATTAATCAAATGAAAGTAGTAAAAAATATAGAATTAAGGGCTATTCAGTTAGCCAAACTTGCCAAATCTTCTACAGGCTCAAATCCTAAAGTTGGGGCTATCATTTTCGATGATGATGGGAAAATAGTATCAGAAGGCTACCATCAATTTTACGGGGGGCCACATGCGGAAGTAGAAGTAGTTAAAAATCTTTCAGACAAAAGTACGCAGCATACTTCGCAACTATCTATATTAATTTCCCTTGAACCCTGCAATCATTATGGTAAAACACCACCTTGCGTTGAATTAATCAAAAACTACCAATTTAAAAAAGCAACAGTAGCCTCCCTTGATCCTGATCCAAGAATGTCCGGGAAGAGTCTCAATTTATTAAATAACGCAGGGATAAAAACAGAACTCTTGGATGATCAAAAGTCATCAACTACCTTACTCAAAACTTTCAAAGTTAATATTACAAAGAAAAGACCTTATATCTATTTAAAGATAGCAATGGATAATGAAGGAATTATAGGAGATAATAATCAAAGGTTAATTATTACCGATAAAGTTTCGCAATTTTTCAGCCATAAAATCAGATCAGAGGTAAATGCCATTTTGATAGGTAGAAAAACCGCAGAACTTGACAATCCTGAACTTACTACTCGAGTGGCTGGTGGAGAAACACCATTACGGATTATTATTGATCTTAAGAATTGTTTAGATGCATCTCTTAAAATTTTTAATGATGAAAATAGCACGTTATATATTTGTGGCAAGTCTAGAAATGATTTAGGAAATAACACCGTTGTGTATCCAACTATCATGAAAGGTGAAAATTTACTCCTTGAAATTCTCCAATATTTGTATCAACAGAAAAATGTAGGAAGTCTTTTAGTGGAAGGCGGAGCTGAAACCATAAATTCATTCATTAAATACAATTTGTGGGATGAACTCTTGGTATTTGAGAGTAATAAAAAGGCTATAACGCAATCAGCTGTGGAATTTAAAATCCCTTCCGCACAGCTTCAGAGAACCATTTCATTAAAATCAGACATTTTGTCAGTATACACCCCTATTTAATAGTGTTAAATTTTTCTTAAAATGTATCGTATCCGCATAGTTTCATAGATTTTACTGTTTATTGAGTAATTATTTAACAAAGCCCCGGGATGGTTTTTAAGACATTAGTAACATGTATCATTTTTTTGTGGACTAACCTTGCGTCGGCTCAGCAATCAACTATTGTTTGGTCAACTTTTGAAGATTTAGAGCAACACAAAACCCCGGAGAAGGTCATTGTAGTTTATATTCATTCTTCTTGGTGTGACAAATGCAAAGTGATGGAGGAGACGACTTTGGTTGATGAAAAAATAACCAAATATATTAATTCAAGGTTAATTGCTATTTCCTTAGATTCCCAAGAAAAAAGCGACATCGTCTTTAAAAATAGAACCTTCCGATATTCAAAATCTCTTGGCAAGGGTTATAATGAACTCGCACTCGAACTTACCAAGGAGAGATTAATTCTACCGTCTACAGTAATTTTGGATAAGGATCTGAATATTGTTCAATCTATACCCGGTCTAAAAACTTCTGAAGAACTTTATCCCATTTTGGTATATTTTGGAGAAAATCATTACAATACTACCCCTTGGAAGATTTTTAAACAGCGGTTTAATAAGTGAGATAAAATATTTTTAATTTAATCTTATCTCCTTCTTGACTTTGATCCTAAGACGCCAAATAAACCGCGCGTTATTTCTCTGGAAATTGTGTTACCAACTTGTTTTAGAAAAGGCGAGCTCAAGATAGTTTCCAATGCACTTTTTTCATTCTTTGTCTTAGTACCTTTGGATTTTTGTTTTTCCAATTCCTCAAAAGTATCCCAAGATTCCTTTTTGCGACTAAATTCTTCATCTGTTTTAGCAGTTTCCAGCTTTTCTTTGAGAAGAATTTCAGCATTTTTTCTGTCCACTTGAATATTATATATTGGGAATAGATTCGAACTATCTATTAAATTATTAGCTTCTACCTCACTAAGTACATCCATTCTTGACATTGGAGCTCTTAAATAGGTATAAACTGCCTCAGTCATCATCCCTTTCTCTGTCAGTCCGGTGATCAACGCCTCTCCCACGCCCATATTGGTTAGCATTTCTGAAATATTATAAAATTCAGATCTAGGGAAATTCTTGGCTGTTTTGGTTATATTTTCATAATCCTTCGCCGTAAATGCTCTAAGAGAATGTTGAATCTTAAATCCTAATTGTCCCAAAATAGCATCAGGAATATCTGATGGACTTTGCGTGCAGAAAAATATCCCCACACCCTTGGAGCGGATTAATTTTAGGGTAGTTTCAAGACGATCCAACAAACCCTTATTTGCGTCTTTGAATATTAAATGTGCCTCATCAATAAAAATTACCAATTTTGGCTTAGCAGCATCCCCTACTTCCGGGAAAATACTAAATATTTCTGCCAAAATTTGAAGCATAAAAGTTGAAAACAATTGCGGTCTATCTTGCATATCCATGAAGCGAAAAATGTTGATGTACCCATATCCATCTCTATTTTTTCTGACAAAATCATCAACTTCAAAACTAGGTTCAGCAAAAAACTCATCTCCCTTTTGCTGCTCAAGCATCATTAATTTTCTTAAAATCGCACCCACTGATTGAGAAGAAAATGTGCCATACACTTTGCTTATCTCCTCCTTGCCCTCACCGGTTATATAAGCTAATACGGCTCTAAAATCATTCATATCTATCAACGGAATATCATGATCATCGGCATATTTAAATACCAAGGCAGTAATCGTTTCCTGTACTTCTGAAAGATTGAGAATTTTGGATAGTAAAAGAGGACCAAATTCGCTTATAGTGGATCGAACCTTCACTCCTTTTAGTTCAGATATAGACATTAATTCCACAGGAGAACCTTTGGCCTCATATGCTAAATCTATGAGTGTGTGCCTTTCAAGAATCTTTGGATTTTCGGGATTTCCGGGCATCGCTAAACCACTCAAATCGCCCTTAATATCCATACAGATGCTAGGCACGCCCTTTTCAGATAGCAGTTCTGCCATTATTTGGAGGGTTTTGGTTTTACCTGTACCGGTAGCTCCGGCAATCAAACCATGACGATTCAGCATATTCAAAGGAAACTCAACTTTTGCTTCCGAATATACATCGCCTTCTAATTTCGCAGCTCCCATTGTGATAACCTCACCTTTCGAACTGAATGAATTACTAATGGCATCTACAAATAATTTCTCTTTCATTTTTATTTCTTTTTTCTATTACCAACAGCTATCTCTACAAATTTAGAACTCTCCAAAACTCATCTTTAATTCTACCCTCATTTTCTTGCTCGTCCACAGACATTTCACTGAAAAAATCCCATTTTAAATAATTTTCAAGAGAATCTATTGGAATTATAAAATCTGATAATGATCCTTGTATACTCTCATGAGGAAATAGAAAGCCGATGGATTCTCCTTGATTTGCTTCATTTAGATACAAAATTGCTTTAAAAAAGCCACAGGGGACAGAAATTTCATTTTCTTGACCAATTTTCTTTAATTCACAATCTTTAAAAACCGGCCCGGAAACAACAAAAATGTGACCGAACTTCAACGCCCAGTCTCTGATCATCTCTTCTGCCTCTTTCCAAATGCCGCTATTAAATCCTTCTAGCTGAGGTGATACGTTGCTCATAAGGAAGGTTGATTGCATTACTTTTTTATCCCAAGCTCTATCTGCCGCCGGCACTAAATGACCTCTGGTAAAATTACTATTTTTATAATCAAACCACTCCGAAGATTTGGTGGAAACAAGTGAATCAGCATAAAAGTATCTTGATCTTTTTACTTTTTTTTTCTTCAATTGTTCCGCTGTAAGTTCATAAGCCACCCAGTTCGCCTGCTCATGTACTTCATTATAGTTGATAGTAAAGTGAACGTGATTGATCAACTCACCTTCGACACCTATGGGAAAATAATCTATATTGTACAAATCTGACTCAGTTTGTGTTATCTCTGAACTTTTATTATTGTCTTTGAGAAATCTTAAAAGAATAAAGACTAATATCAATCCCAGGATTAATACAATTCGTATAAATTTTCCGGCACCTGCCTTATTTGAAGATTTTCCGTAATTCGTTCGAAACTTAGCCAATTTGTATTAAAATATTTTGTGATTAATTAATTTCTAATAAGCTTTTGGACAAATTTCCGGTTCAAAACTATATAATAATTACCGGCAGGGATGTTTAAATTTTCAATACTTATAACTTGTAATGGATTTTCATACTTGGTATTTTCCAATAATTTTCCATCCATGGTATAAATTTCTAAACTTTCAATCAACTCAGAACCCATAGTTTGGATAGTAAAATTGTCAATGATCGGATTTGGGTACAATTTAAAATTGGAGGCAAATTGAGCATACTCAAAATTTGAATTAATTAAACCATTATTTGATTCACCCGGTGATGCTTTCATGGAACCCCAAGGTCCAACCGCATTAGGGTATCTACCAAATGAAATATTTCTCGTCTGGGTCTCAAAAGTTAATTCATCAATTGAAATGAAATCTCCGTTATCGTTTTTAGCTGACAAAATCAAATCTTCACCATCAATACTAAGACTAAAAGAGGCATGAAATGGACCTTGATGCGTCTCTCCATCTGTCCAGATCAATAGATATTCGTCCGGGGCCATAGTATAGTCGGGAAGCTTCCACTTGGAAGGGTTGTTTATCCTGTCCGATAAATACAAATTTTCCAAAGAGACAGACTGTGAGCCATAGTTATACAATTCCACCCAGTCATCGAAATCGCCATGCTCATCAGAAATTACATTGCCATTACTGGCCATAAATTCGTTAATAACTATAGTGTATTCATTGACAGAATGATTGAAAGAAAAATAGTCACAGTTTGGATAATATCCATTGCTTCCTTCAACATCTACAGCTTCAAAATAATATTTATATTCTCCCTCGGTAGGAAATACTGTTACTTCATTTGAAAAGTTATGATTATATTCTAAAAAATCATTTGACTCAGTGGATTTATTTAGAATTATCGAATTCCAATTCGTAGCTCCATTCAACCTATAATTCAAATTGACACTAGAAATAGCAACATCGGATTGCACCCTCACCGCTATACTAAAATCCTGTCCGGAATTAATATAAGTGATTCCTCCTTTATCTAATATTGGATTAAGTTTCTCCACCTCAACCTGACTTCTTGCACTATTTCTCCTACCATCGATAAATGGAATTATACCATGTTTTACATGCCCGCCTTGTGCTTGCAATAAAGATTCTCGAAAATCATCGTATGAAAATCCATAATCCAGCGTTTTGAAAGAGTCTAACTGAATATATGATTCAATTAAAGAGCGCTTTGAAAATAGAAAAGTGGAGAGATTACCATTTGTAAAAACATCATTGGTAAGCTCTCGTAAAAAATAACTGTACCTATCTCGTAGTTCCGGAATTCCCATGATTCTATCATATAAGGGTCTTGGTTCACTAGGATGACTCCATTGATATAAATTTCGATTTATCCAAGATTCACCCAACCAGTCTATACCAAATGTATTATCTAAATCGTATGGTAAATAGTGAAATTTACCGGTTACAGGATTTGAATAGAGATAAAAATTATTTTTGTTATACAAAGGCCCATCCCAATTCCCAATTAAAATATCAATCGCCAAATACTTTAAATAATCATTTATTTCAAATACTTTTTCCATTTCACATATAAAATCTTCATCAGAAGTCGTGTTAAGAACTCTAATAAAGTTGACCAAATCTGAATAGTCATCGCTATCGGTTTGATTATTCACATCATACACTCTATCTTGCCCGTTCAAAAACTTGTAAGATTCTTGATTATCACCGAGGTAACTTAAATCCGCCCCAAAAGTACATTTATAGCGATTACCATCCTTTGTGCCAAAATACAGATTTGTAAATTCTTCATCATAATGTTCCATATTGGAATAGACTCCATAAAACTTATCATTTAAATACACCCTGACATGATTAGCCCGACTGCCCGGAAGATTGGCACGTCTGTATATTTCAAAGCAAGTGATGGCTCTCATACTGGAAGGATCATTGTGTTCGCCATTCAAATTCATTTTCTCCACTCCGTAATAATTCCTTCCGCTTTCAAAGGTATTGAAAGACAGTCGAAATGATTTTTTCCTTGCATACCTGGATGTTTTACCCCTTAATCGAAATCCCACATTTTCAAATTCATCATTCACAGTACCATTATTGAATACTACCCTTGCTCTAAAATATCTATCAGAAAACAAATTCTCCTCCTCATACAGCCAATCTATCGTATCCTGCGACACATAGATCCTTACTTCAGGAACTACATCTCCTCGATAAATTTCTCCTAATTCCGGTAGAGCATTTTGAGCACCTATAGGCAATGCTAAGATTATAAAAAGTGCAAAAGGAATAAATAATAATAATTTTCGCATTGCTGAAATATTTAAAAATGGTGTACGAATGGGAAAATACCCATTATTAAGATGATTTGAATGAATTAAGAATAAGATTTTTGTTTTCTATGAAAAAATTCATGCTCTCCGGATTTCGCATTGCATCAGCGGCATAGGCCTTCTCCGGAGTAAATCCCATCAAAATCTTTTTGACCGGAGCTTCCATTTTTTTTCCACTAATGGTATGTGGAATATCCGCAACTTCGAAAATTTCATCCGGAACATGTCTAGGGCTGTAATCAGTTTTTAGTTGAAAACGAATTGCTTCTTTTATTTCAATATTCATCACCAAACTGTCTTTCAATTTTACGAATAAAGGCATAAAATGTTTACCATTTTCAAATTCGATGTTAACAATTAGTGCGTCTTCTATTTCAGGAATTTTATTCAATGAGGAATAAATCTCACTTGTTCCAATTCTAACTCCTTGTCGATTTAGTGTCGCATCGGATCTTCCTGAAATTATTACCATTCCCTTATCATCGATAGTTATCCAATCACCATGACGCCACACGCCATGGTAATCATCAAAATAAGACTGTTTATATCTTTTAAAATCCTCATCTCCCCAAAAATATACAGGCATACAAGGCATGGGTTTAGTGACCACCAATTCACCTAAATCATTTTCAATAGGATTCCCTGCTTCATTAAAAGCATAAAGGCTACAACCCAGCCCACGACTCTGAATTTTTCCTAGCACAATGGGTTTCATTATACAGCCCCCCACAAATGCCGTACACACATCCGTCCCGCCGCTCATTGAGCTTAACCAAATATCTGTCCCAATTGAATTATAAACATAGGTAAACGCCTCTGCAGGCAATGGTGATCCGGTGCTTCCTATCGATCGCAGCCCGGAAAGATCAAAGTGTGCGCTAGGACGAATATTGCGCTTCATACAAGCTACTAAATACGGTGCTGAAGTACCGAAATGATTAATTTTTGCATTTTGAGTATACTCCCATAATATATTCATATCCGGGTAAGTAGGACTTCCTTCATACAAAACCAAGGTAGCATTCATAAGCATAGAAGACAGAGCAAAATTCCACATCATCCACCCTGTAGTAGAATACCAAAAATATCTTTCACCTTCATGAACATCATTATGGAATGCCATGTATTTTAAGTGCTCGAGTAGCATGCCCCCATGTCTGTGCGTAATAGCTTTTGGCTGACCTGTAGTGCCACTACTATACAGAATCCATATGGGATGATCGAATGGGACTCTTACAAAACTTAATTTTCCCGTTTTCTCTACGCAATTTTCCCATATTGCTGAATTTAGAGGGTAGTCAGAGCTGTTATTTTCCTTTAAAAATGGAACAATAACTACCTGATTAAGAGAAGGTAATGCAGACACTATTTGATTGACAACTGATATCTTATTATGAATTTTTCCATTATAAGTATAACCATCTACTGCTATTAAAACTTTGGGTTGAATCTGTTGAAATCTTTCGATGACAGATTCGGCGCCAAAATCCGGAGAACAAGATGACCAAATAGCTCCAAGTGATAAGGTCGCAAGACAAGCTACTACTGCATGCGGTGTATTGGTGATAAATGCTACTACTCTATCCCCTTCCTTCACACCAACAGATCTCAAGTATTGCTGAAAAGCAGCTACCCTTTCCCGCAATGCCCCATAGCGAATTATAATATCCTCATGAATTTCAGATTTGGCAATAATTGCTATTTGATTATCATCTGCACGTCCCAAGATATGTTCAGCATAATTAAGTCGAAGTCCTTCAAACCACTTGGTATAAGGCATATCCTTCCCGTTCGTTACTTTTCTATAACTCCCATCATGGTAAACATTAAAATAATCAATCAGTGAAGACCAGAAATCATCAGATTCATCAACTGACCATTTCCATAATTCTTCATAGGTTTCCAGATTTTGCTTTGTGATGGTATTGATATAATTTTTATACTTAAATAAGTGTGATTTTTTTATAGTTTCATCATCTGCCTGCCATAATATTTCTTCATTTATACTCATAAATAAGTCATGTTTTTACTGTGTCTTTTAAGTTTGAGAATAAATCGATTCTGCTAAAACTTTAATAATTTGTTATATTTGCCGAAGTCAGGCCTTGCCGGATTTCTATAAATGTAAAAATATAAAAATTCCACTTATATGAGAAAGATACTTGTCGCAAATAGAGGAGAGATTGCATTAAGAGTTATGAAAACCATTAAAAGAATGGGAATTAAGACAGTTGCAGTTTATTCGGATGCAGACAGAAACGCGCCTCACACTTTATTTGCTGATGAAGCTATCTACATTGGAGCTTCTCCTTCTTCAGAATCCTATCTCGTAATGGATAAAATAATTGCAGCTGCCAAGCAAACAAATGCAGATGGTATCCATCCCGGCTATGGATTTTTAAGTGAGAATGCCATATTTGCGAAACGAGTACAAGAAAATAATATCATATTTATCGGTCCTTCCATCGAAGCTATCGAGATCATGGGAAGTAAATTGGCAGCAAAAGAAACTGTTTCCAAATATAATATTCCATTGGTTCCCGGCACTAAAGAAGCGATTACTGATATTGAAGAAGCTAAAACCATTGCAGATGGCATCGGATACCCCATTCTTATAAAAGCATCAGCAGGTGGTGGCGGTAAGGGCATGCGAACAGTGGAGTCACGAGAAACATTCGATGAAGATTTTTCCAGAGCACAGTCTGAAGCGCGGGCTTCCTTTGGAGATGATTCTGTATTTATCGAAAAATTTGTAAAATCACCCAGACATATTGAATTTCAGGTTTTATCAGATAGTCATGGCAATCATTTGCACCTTTTTGAAAGAGAATGTTCGATTCAAAGAAGACATCAAAAAGTGGTGGAAGAGGCACCTTCCGCAGTGCTTACAGAAGAATTGAGAGATAAAATGGGAAAGGATGCAGTAAAAGTGGCCCAATCCTGCAACTATGTAGGGGCTGGTACAGTAGAATTTCTCCTTGATGACCAATTGAATTATTATTTTCTGGAAATGAATACCCGTCTTCAGGTAGAACACCCGGTTACTGAAATGATTACAGGCTTGGATCTGGTCGAATGGCAAATTAGAATAGCTAGAGGAGAAAAAATTAATTTTAAACAAGAAGATATACAACATAAGGGGCATGCTATTGAAGTACGGGTATATGCCGAGGATCCGCGCGAAAATTTTCTGCCTTCGATAGGCAAATTAAGCATGTTTCAGGAGCCCTCAGGGGAAGGAATTAGGGTAGATTCAGGCTTTAGGGAAGGAATGGAAATTCCAATTTATTATGATCCTATGATTTCAAAATTGATCGCATATGCTGACAGTCGACCTGCGGCTATCGAAAAAATGAAAGATGCAATTGTAGATTATCATATTGAAGGATGTCAAACTACTTTGGACTTTGGAAGATTTGTGATGGAGCATGATTCTTTCAAATCAGGTGATTTTGACACTCATTTTGTGTCCAGGTACTTCAATCCGGAATTGCTTGATGAGAATAAAAATAAGCTAAGGACTGTGGCCGGGAAATTTGCTGCAGCAATGTATCGTCGTCAAATAAAATCAAAACTTAACAAATTATCGGAAGACAGCAATTGGAAAAATAATCGATGTTATTAATTCAAGCCTCCGGGAGAAATTTTCATTTTTTGCAAATCAGAAATTAACTGTCGTTGACACTCTATCGTTTCGAGGAGGGTCTGATGAAGCGCGCCGGTTTTATCTTGATCTTGATTGATATCTGAATGATCGAAGTCTTTTAAAAGCTTTTTTACCTCCCAAACCTCTCTAATTTCACCTATATTTAAGCGGTACAATGAGAATTCCTTGTTATCAGAGATCAATTCTAAATGTCTGTGTTTGCGAAGGTTGTTTTTGACTCGTTTTACCACGATATTAGAAGAAGTTACGATTACATACACTTTCCCATCTCTAATAGAATCATCCCAATTGTTGGGTTCCACAAAAGAACAAATAACCACATCGCCTTCATTTAAGTTAGGTACCATACTATCTCCTTCTATATCGAATGATCTGAAAGTACCGTATTGAAATCTATGATCCGGCAAGGTGTAACTGGGCAAATTTTCTATAAATTCCGCATCACTAATCGAGCCTGAATATCCGGCCTGCGCAGGGTATGGAACATGAATTATCTTTTCAGCACCGGAAGTGTCGGTAACTATGGTGAGCAGCTGCATTTTTCTAACATACTCCTCATCGCTGAACAAGGTGCCTTCACCTTGAAAAATATAATTGGGGTTGAAATGATATTTAGAAATGGCTTTCTGTAGAAAATCAATAGTTACATCGCGGCGCAGCTTTACGACCTCATTTAAATTCTGAGGTTTCCAATCCAATGAAAGAGCAAACTGACGGTGAGATCTTATCTTATTATCCCTAACTAATGCTTCTAAGCAATCTAGAAATCTTAAGGTAACTTGATGCATTTCGATGATGTTTAGGACAAATATAATATATATTTAATATATTACAAATAACATCATCAAAAAATTTATAATTTTTAAATTATTTGATTCTCAACGCTTTTTAGTTTGCGATAAAATCACATATCATTCAAAAAGCTTTCTGATTCAATAATCTCTTCGAATTTATCAATAAGAAAAAGATCATCGGACATATCCATCCCCATTTCGAGAAGTTTGCGGACATTATAAGAACCAAGCGCTAAACGAAGGAAAGCACCTTGCCCGCATTCAACTGTCTGTCCTATAATAGCCTTGCTATAACCATTAGGAAAATCAAATTTTGTTAGGGCAATATATTTATGGAGTTTTCTCAGTTCTTCAGGGCCGTAAAATTTCTTTGCAGCGTTTTTGACTTTGAAAGAGATAATAGATTTATTTGTTTTTATCTGATCGATGAGTAATTCGAAATATGGACTTGCCTCTATTCTCTCGACAACAGCCATATTCCACTTGGTGATCACATAATTAATTCTCCTCTCTTCGATGAGGGATAATTTTTCCATCTCTAGAATAGCAGCTTCCCATCTAAGCAGTAAACCAATATTTTCGAAATCTGAAAAAGAATTTCTCAAATCTAAGGAGGAAGGAAAATCATGACAAGTGAATATTTTATCAAATCCCAAATTGTCCTTTTTATCCTTCAGGGCATTCTGGTAGAATGCAGGGACGAGCATGGCACCACTGAAGGGCGGGCTTTGATAAAATTTCGAGCCGGTGATCATCAAGCAACAGTTCAGCTTCAATAGTGACTTGACCAATTCAGGAGTGGCACGTAGTTGACACAGATCAACTACCCAGATCACTTTATGATCCTTCATTTCCTCAATAATCTCAATATTATCCTCAATACCGGATTTACTTCCAATTACAAAATTGGCAATAATCGAGTAATCCTTCTCATATTTTCGGATCAGTTCTTTGATCTGACTTTTATGATCCAGGATGTTCCCCTCTTCATCTCTGGCCTGAAAAGGTCTAAAATCAATTTGAATATTTGGATTAAGAGGATCGCCTTTTTTGACGTTGTTAGCAACTTGGGTATGATTGCCGTGAAATAATCCCTGATTGGAATAGATGGAACCCGTTCCGATTTCTTCCATACAGGTGACAATATTCATAATTGGTTTATCGGAATAAATCAAACTGCTAAAAAGAATTGGATAATAGCATAGGTCAGATCCGGATGGAGCAAAGAAAAAATCGAAATCTACCTCTCCCAGTTCTCCCATCATTCTACGAAGTCTGACTTTCTGCTCAGCTCTGGCATCAACAAAAGAAATCTGTTCAGATTTTATTCTTTCATATAAATTGTATACCCCCTCATAAACTTCAGGATTCAGAACATTGCATGTACAAGACCCCCTATTAAAAGCATGACTATCTTTCAAAGGGTTGACATAATATCTATTCAATCCATCATTCAACAGAAAATTCCTTTCATCACCACCTGAGGTTAACAGGCTCTCAAACTCTACATCCATTGCCAATGATTCTGTTATATTTCTACTCACTTAAAGTCCTTCTATTAATCTAAAATGAATTAACAATTGCTAAAAAATCATTAGCTTTTAGAGAAGCTCCGCCGACTAAACTGCCATTGACATCTACTCCTTGAAAAATCTCTGCAGCATTCGATGGTTTCACACTACCGCCATACAATATAGATATTTTCGCTGCAAAGTTACTAGAATAATTTTTAGAAATTTCTTCTCTAATAAAATTATGCATTTCTTGTGCTTGTTGTGGACTGGCTGTTTCTCCGGTTCCTATAGCCCATATAGGTTCATAAGCTATTATTAAGTTGGAAAATTCAGATTCACTGAGAGAAAAAATAGATTCTTTCAGTTGATTTAAGACATAATCTTTATGATTTCCTTCCTTTCTAATATTTAATGGTTCTCCACAGCAAAAAATAACCTGAAGATCACCCTTTAAAGCTGCTTCAACTTTTTTCTTTATAATTTCATTAGTCTCACTATAGATTTCTCTTCTCTCTGAGTGACCTATAATTACATATTTTACACCAATCGATGTCAGCATGTCAACTGAAATTTCACCTGTGAAAGCTCCGGATCCATTTTCATTGCAGTTCTGTGCCGCAACTTCAATATTTTTATGATGTCCTGCCATCATAGCGATTCTCTGTAAATGTGTATAAGGTGGTGCTAATATCAATTGAACTTCATTCGAATCGAAACCTTTCATAATTTCGGAAGCAAGAATTTCTCCCTCACTAAAACTCAAATTCATTTTCCAGTTTCCGGCAACAATATTTTTTGCAGACATTATTTATTTTTTGGCGTATTCTAAATTACGTTCAATGAAATGAGCAGGTCTCTTCCACTTAGGATTTCTTCTACCATCTTCCTCGATCTCGTGCATTTCTCTCTCAGAGGGCTTTATTCCCGGATTGGTAAAAGGTGCCTTAGCTTTCAAACCTAACGTTTCCAGAAGCATTAAATCCTCAGACATTGCGGGATTGGGCGTTGTGAGAAGCTTATCTCCGGCAAATATCGAAGAAGCGCCGGCCATAAAACACAAAGCCTGCCCTTCTTGGCTCATATTGGTCCGACCCGCAGAAAGTCGGATCACAGAATTTGGCATCACTATTCTTGCAGTAGCAACCATTCTTACCATTTCCCAAATAGAAACAGGTTCTTGATTTTCAAGTGGTGTGCCTTTAACAGCCACTAAAGCGTTAATTGGAACTGATTCCGGCTGGGGATTAAGATTGGCCAATGTTAAAAGCATTTTACATCTATCGTGGGAAGTTTCACCCATACCAATGATTCCACCGGAACAAATTGTCATATTTGCTTTTCTGACATTTTCTAAAGTCTTAAGTCGGTCTTCATAAGTACGAGTAGATATAATCTCTTCATAATACTCATCAGAACTGTCCAAATTATGATTATAGGCATAAACACCGGCATTTGCCAAGCGCTTTGCTTGGCTTTCTGTTAACATACCAAGTGTGCAACAAACCTCTAAGCCCTCTTCATTCACAGTCTGTACAAGGTCTAATACCTGATCAAAATCATTGTCATTCTTCACATTTCTCCAGGCCGCTCCCAGACATAATCGCGATGAGCCGGAAGCTTTAGCCTCCTTAGCAGCTGTTTGAACTTCAGCACAAGACATTAAATCATTCTTGGTGATATCTGTATGGTAACGAGCAGCTTGTGGACAGTAGGCACAATCTTCAGGACATCCTCCCGTCTTTACAGAAACAAGGGTAGATATTTGTATTTCCTGAGGATTATGATTCTCTCGGTGAACTTTAGCTGCTTTAAAAACAAGATCTAATAAAGGTGTATGATAGACATCCAAAATATGTTGTAATGTCCAATTATTATCTATATCATTTTTATTCATATACAATTATTTAGCGCAAAAATAATCAATTAGTTATAAACAATACTCCTTTGGGATAACATTCTCATATGGCATATTTTTATACTTTAGCTACTATTGCACTAACTGCTTGACCACCAAACCCTAATGAGTTGATCAGAATATTTTTAATGGGATAATTATTTGTGCTTTTTAAAAAATGGTAGGCGGGCATGGAGGCAAACTTTTGTTTTTCAAGCATAAATAAAGCTAAATCCAGATTTGATGCTAAGGAACTGCCCAAACTATGACCAATTTTCCATTTATTTCCAAAAATTGGAGGTATTTCTTCACCAAAAATAGATTTATAAGCGGCGAATTCTGCCAAATCTCCTTTAACAGTGCCCGGAAAGTGTCCAATAATTAAATCAATCTTCGGGAAATCGGCATCTTTCAAAGCATTTAGAATTGATATTTTCAGGGCTTCCCCTCCCTCTGTTAACGAAGTTGATGTCGTCGCTTTTTCAACACCAACACCTAAACCATCAATTGAATAAAGGCAATCTAAAATATTGTTTTTCAATATAAAAGCATATGAAGCTTCACCGAGTACTAAGGAGTTAGATTTCTTAGTAAAATCAAAAGCCCTGCAGGGATAATCCGTTTCTGCGGATACATTCGAATAAATTCTTAAAGCTTTTAATTGATCAACTGTGATATCTTGAGTGGGTGATTCTACAGAGGCTGCAACGTAACAGTCGGCCATTCCGGATTTGAGCCAGGCTTTGGCATTAAGCAAACTCATTCCAAAACTGCTACAGGTAGAGGAATTTTGAAAAACAGGCATATCCCTGCCAATTTGGTCAGGCCAGGAGCTAAGAAAGCCCAGCGTTGAATGTGGAGATGAATATACAGGAAGATTTTTTTTCTCTTGAATTTGTTGTGCTAAAAAATCTACGCTACCTCTTGAAGTCGCAACATTCAAGATTGAATTGGGCATTTTTGGAAATTGATTTAGCAACCTGTGAAGAACAAATGAGATCATTTTAGCTTCCCTTGAGAATTTTTCAAGTGAAAGATTATTAGAAAATATAAATTCATCGATTTCAGAAACTAAGGAATCAGGTAAGATTGAAATCCAATTCCCCGAATGGTTTTGTTTCAGGAAATGTCTGCCATTCAGATAATTCTCATTAGCATTTGTTTCTATTGTATTTCCAAGAGGATTAATACCGCCCCCCTTCAAAATACCTATTCTATTTGCCGACATAATATTTATTGATAGCTTCAAAAAATAAATTATGAACCTTTGCTAAAGATTCATCACTAATACAATACGGTGGCATTAAATAGAGCACATTTCCCAAGGGGCGAATAAAAACATCTTTTTGTAAGAAAAAATCAACTAAAATTTCCTTAATATTCGAAAAATAGCTCTCTGCTCCCTCAGAATCAAAGTTTACAGCTAAAATAGTCCCGCATACCCGAATATTTATACTTGGATAATAGTCTTTAATTTGCTTAATACCCGCTAAATGCCGGTTCTGAATTCGCTCTAAATTCCGTAAAAATGCTTCATTTAGCACCATATTGAGACTTGCTGAGGCAGCTGCGCAGGCTAGTGGATTCCCGGTAAAAGAATGTCCATGATAAAAGGCCTTTTTCTTGTCACCACTTAAAAAAGCATTGTAAATATCAA
>CALCSX010000214.1 GCA_937894165.1 uncultured Saprospiraceae bacterium
GCTTGTTGAACTTGTAGAAAAAGAAATTGAACACGCGAAAGCCGGAAAGAATGCCCAAATTATTTTAAAGATGAATAGTTTGCAAGATGAACGAATGATTGACATTTTATATCTAGCGAGTCAAGCGGGCGTCAAAATTAAATTGATAATAAGAGGAATCTGTTGTCTTATACCGGGAGTACCGGGAATGAGTGAAAATATTGAAGCGATAAGTATTGTAGATAAATACCTGGAACATTCAAGGGTCTTTATATTTGAAAACGATGGCGATAAAAAAGTTTATATTTCTTCAGCAGATTGGATGGTACGAAATCTTAGCTACCGGATAGAAAGTTGTGTTCCCATTGTGGATCCTATAATAAAACAAGAAATTATCGATATCATCAATATTCAACTGAAAGATAATATCAAGGCCAGAATGATCGATGGTGATTCTACTAATTCATTTGTAAAAAATATTAGTGATATAGCGATAAGATCACAATTTGAAACTTATCATTATTTAAAACGAAGAGAAGAAAATATCGACGATAATATTTAATTGTTATATAATTATAAAATAAGAATATGAAAAATGCGATTTCCCCAATTGATGGTAGATATAGATATAAAACAGAAGCTTTAGCACTCTACTTTTCTGAGGAAGCATTAATTAAACATCGAATTCTAGTTGAAATAAAATACTTCATAGCCTTAGTGGATTTAGGTTTAGAAGAATTTAAGGATTGGTCGGCCGAAAATACTGCACGATTGCTTGAGTTGATGGAAGACATCAATGATGAGCACATTGAAAAGATAAAACATATTGAAAAAATTACAAATCACGATGTAAAGGCGGTCGAATATTTTATTAAAGAGTTTTTTGAAGAAAATGGTTGGGATCAATATTCAGAGTTTATTCATTTTGGTTTGACCTCTCAAGATATCAATAACACTTCCTTTCCCATAATGATACAAAATTCGGTGGAAGATGTAATGTTACCCACCTTATACGAACTTAGAGATAGTATAAGTGAAATCGCGGAAAGATGGAAGGATGTACCTATGTTAGCTCACACACATGGGCAACCCGCATCTCCCACCAGAATGGGTAAGGAAATAAAAGTTTTTTCAGAAAGATTGAAAAATCAAATCGTTTCTCTAAATAAAATAAAATTGAAGGCAAAATTTGGCGGGGCTACAGGCAATTTTAATGCTCACAAAGTAGCTTATCCTAACTATGATTGGGCCGAATTCGCCAATAATTTCTGTCAAGAATATTTAACATTGGAGCGAGCACAGACTACAACTCAAATAGCGCATTATGATGACCATTCAGAGTATTTTCATGCTTTTATTCGTCTAAATAATATTTTATTAGATTTTTGTCGTGATATGTGGACCTATATCAGCATGAATTATATAAAACAGAAATCTGTAGCTAACGAAGTTGGAAGTAGTGCAATGCCTCATAAGGTCAACCCTATTGACTTTGAAAATGCTGAGGGAAATATTGGCATGGCCAATGCAATATTTCAACATTTAGCCGACAAACTTCCTATCTCAAGACTTCAAAGAGATCTTACTGATAGTACTGTTTTAAGGAATGTAGGAATTCCTTTTGCACATACTTTGATTGCTTATACTTCAATTATGAAAGGTCTGTCAAAACTTGATTTGAATGAAGATATGATTGAATATGATCTGGAAAACAATTGGGCTGTGATAGCCGAAGGCATTCAAGTAATTTTACGAAGAGAAGGATATCCAAAACCTTATGAAGCTTTAAAAGAGTTAACTCGAGGCAAAACTAAAATTACCCGCGAAGATATACACTCCTTCATTGAAACACTGGATATCTCAGATGACATCAAAACAGAGTTAAGGAAAATAAGTCCGCATAATTATACTGGAATATGATTAAATAAGTCTCTAATGTAGATGAAATTATTCAATGTTATTTAATTCAATATCAAAAGCTAATACAGAATTTTTTGGTATTGCTGCAGATGGAGAACTCGATCCGTATGCAAGGTTCGAAGGAATAATAAGAAGAGCTTTGCCTCCTTTTTCGATCAGTGGAATTCCAATTTGCCAACCTTCTATAACATTAGTTAGTGGGAATTTAGCAACAACTTGATTCAAAGTTTGATCAAATACAGTACCATCCAATAAATATCCTCTATATAAAACTGAAACAGTAGAATTTATAGTCGGAAAATGCCCCTCCTCTCCTTCTTGGGTTATTTTATAATATAGCCCTGACTCATGCCTGGTTGCCTCAATATTATTTTCTTCGATATAGTCCAATATTTTTTCTTCATCAGATCGCTTATCCTTATTACAACCTACAGCAAGTAAAACAATAAGTAGGAATACGAATTTCAATAAAAATGTCTTGATCATTTAGTTTGTTTTTCTGCAAATTTAATTAATCACAACATTTTTTATCAAAAATTTTCCGGA
>CALCSX010000215.1 GCA_937894165.1 uncultured Saprospiraceae bacterium
ATCCTACGTCTCATCTTTCGTAGGATCCTACGATTTTCGCAAATTGGGATATTTCTTGTAAATATTTTTATTATAACAAATGATAATTAACATTTGCGAACGATTAGGACAATGAAAATAAAAATAATGCACATCCTGAAATCAAGTGAATCAAGGTTCAGACAGTTGACCGCAGAGTCTCCCGCTAGATAATTGTCTATGTTTTGATGAAAATAACACTAGAAGGCCTTATTAGAAGATTAGATCTGAAGGGCACATTTACAAACTTGCGCCAGCATTAGTGTTAGGAATCATAAACTCAAAATTAGTTATATAGAAGGCGTAGAGGTCGCAGAAAGATTCACAGATTTTCTCAGAAATACCACAAAAATCAAATAATAATCAAATTCAAACGAAAAACCCTTAGGATTTGATCCCCAACCATCTTTTTGTCCCTGCCACAGATAAATTTTGTACTTTTGTGCCGTTTTTAGTGAATAAAGAAGTTCAACAATGAGTATCATTCAAGAAATAAACAGAAGGAGGACATTTGCTATCGTCTCTCACCCGGATGCAGGAAAAACGACATTAACTGAAAAGCTCTTGCTATTCGGGGGTGCCATTCAGACTGCAGGGGCCGTGAAGTCGAACAAAATCAAAAAGACGGCTACTTCTGACTTTATGGAGATAGAAAAGCAAAGAGGTATCTCTGTAGCGACTTCTGTGATGGGATTTGAATATCGCGACCTACAAGTGAATATTCTGGATACGCCGGGTCACCAGGATTTTGCCGAGGATACTTATAGAACTTTGACGGCAGTGGATAGTGCCATCGTCGTGGTAGATGTAGCGAAAGGGGTGGAGTCTCAAACGGAAAAATTGGTAGAGGTGTGCCGTCGCCGGAAGCATCCAATGATCGTTTTTATCAATAAACTCGATAGAGAGGGTCTGGATGGTTTTGAACTTTTAGATGAGATTGAAGAAAAATTGAAATTGAAGGTGGTGCCTTTGAGCTGGCCGGTGGGCATGGGTCAGAGATTCAAAGGTGTTTATAATATATATGAGAAAAAACTCGTCCTTTTCCTCCCTCATAGCAAGCAGGATGAGGAGGGAGTGATAGAAATCACGGACACCAATAGCCCTGAATTGGTGAAGCATATCGGAGAGAAGGCTGCGGAGGAGTTGCGAGGGGAATTGGAAATTGTTCAGCAGGTTTACCCTACTTTCAATAGAGAAACTTATCTGAAGGGTGATCAGTCACCGGTGTTTTTTGGATCAGCGGTGAATAATTTTGGTGTGAAGGAACTCTTAGATTGCTTCGTAGAAATTGCTCCCGCGCCTAGGTCAAGGGAGGCCGAGGAGCGTATTGTCGAACCTACTGAGGAGGCTTTTTCCGGTTTCGTTTTTAAGATCCACGCCAATATGGATCCCAGACATAGAGACAGAATTGCATTTATGAGAATCTGCTCGGGCGTTTTCGAAAGAAATAAAAATTATAGACATCATCGTCTTGGTCGAGATATAAAATTCTCTAACCCGACGACTTTTATGGCTTCGAAAAAGACAGTAGTCGATGATGCCTATCCCGGTGATATTGTGGGTCTTTACGATTCCGGGAATTTTAAGATTGGCGATACATTGTCCGAAGGAGAAAATCTGCAATTTAAAGGCATCCCGGCTTTTTCGCCGGAAGAATTCCGCTATGTCAATAATACCAATCCTTTGAAAACAAAGCAGCTCTACAAAGGTTTGGACCAATTGATGGACGAGGGTGTGGCGCAAATGTTTACAAAGGAGGATAATAATAGAAGAATTATCGGGACTGTCGGTGCGCTGCAATTTGAGGTGATAAAATACCGTCTTGAACATGAATATGGGGCTTCCTGTGATTATGAACCCATTTATCTTCACAAAGCGTGTTGGGTCAGAAGCACGGATAAAACGGCAATGAGCGAATTTATTTCCAGAAGAAAAAGAGATTTAGCCCGAGATAAGCACGGCCGTTTAGTTTACCTTGCGGAATCCGAATGGGGCTTGAAAACTGTGCAAGAAACACATCCTAAAATTGAGTTTTTCTTTACGGACGAATTTTAGGCTTATCCTTATTTCTTGATATTACTGCAATCTATAGGTTTCAAGATCAGATCTTGACCGAAGGAGAGATCACTGTGATTTTTAAAAATCATTTTGCCTTCGCTCTCGGTCATCTCAGCTTTGCCCTCCTCGAGTCCGGTGGAAGTCATAAGAAATGCCACCTCTCTGCGCAAGAATAAATCCTGATGCTGAATACTCAAATCAGCAAAAATGGTGTCACCAACTAATATCCCCTCGAAAGTACCCTCTTTTTTGTCATTATTGCTTAGAAAAAATTCCATGATGCCGACTATCTCCTCGCCCTCGACATAAATCCTCAGTAAATAATTCTCATCATCAAATTCACCTGAGAAACAATACATTTCATCTACTTCTCCTGAAAATTTCCCGGCACCTTCCCCTTTTGAATCAGCGCAAGAAATTAATAGGGATAATAAAAGTGACAAGATCAGGTATTTCATTGAATCAATTTTTGATAAAGGTAAAATTTAATTTCTGATTACGAAAGATGGAGAAACTTAAACATTTAAGATTGACCTGAGTATAGTCTACCCCACCCTTTATAGTCCCGGCTATAGAAAATTATTCTCGAGACACGAGAAAAAGTCTACCCCTTATTTACCAGCCCTCACTATATGAAAATATTCTCGGGACACGAGAAAATGTCTACCCCTATTTTCCGACCATTGCTTTTGAAAATTATTCTCGAGACACGAGAAAATGTCAATCTCAATTTTCAGCCATCGCTTTTATAAAAATATTCTCGGGGCACGAGAAAATGTCTACCCCCTATTTTCCGATCATTGCTTTTGAAAATTATTCTCGAGACACGAGAAAAAGCCCACTCCTTCATTCCGAACAATTGCAAAAATTACAGGCAACAATCAAGGTCGTCCGCTATACCTCAAGTTCAACAAATCCAAGATATCCACTCTAAATGACAGCCGTCCCAGATAATTCTTGAAGGCATTATTGGGGTCGCCATTCTCAGCTAGAATGACTCCGATCTGTTTTGAGTAGAAAAATGGATAGTAAATTCCAATATGTTTTCCCCATTCCAAAGCCAAGCCCCCCGTATAGTAGAATTCCTCATTTCCCATAGATCCAATAGGCGTTGCATCCATAACATAAGCTACATCTATAAAAGGCTTGAGAGGGAAATATTTCCCGGTAAAAGGCAGATCAAACAGGAAATTAGCCGAAAAAAGCATTTTGTTGGATTGACCATAATTGAAAAATGAAGCTGCGGGAATTTTAAAATCACCTCGCCCGCCAAAAATCTGTTGCGATAGCAGCCCTTCATTGCCACGCTTCAATAATAATTCATCATAGCCATAATCTGAAAATCCTCTATTGAAAATGCTGAAAGAGCCTCTGCTGAGGATATTACTTACATTTGAAGACGTTTCCTGAGTGTTGTAGGGGAAAAATCCCGCATAAAACCGATAGAAGATATGTTTTCCCGGTTTATACGTCGAATGTTGTTCAAAACTACCCTCGATTTTCAAAAATTGTTGTCTTCCGAGTGGAGTATCGTAATTCCCATATTCAGCACCGGCAAAAAATTGGTAGGGGTTAACTGACCTATCCTGCTTTTTGATATAATTTAATCGAAGAATGCTAAATGGAATGGAAAAAGTGGCAGGCGGTCTACTTGAATCGAAACTCAAGTTTTCTTCTTCAATAAAAATATACTTCAATTGTAGAATTTCCCTATAGCCCGAAAACTGATTTCTTTCAGACGAAAAATGCAAATCAGCCCCCAAAGAAAAGCGATTATATTGCAAAATAAGAGGAAGATTTTCATAATCGCGAAATGAAAAATTTCTGAAACTGATGAAGGGTGTGATTGACCTAAATGGTGCATCAGAGCCAAGTACAAGTTCCTTCTTAAGATGATAAATTCCATTTAAGGTATTATTTTCGAAACTATACATGGGTATTAAATCAGCATCTAGAAATTTTCGCCAGCGCAGAATTCCGCCGATCATAATTTTGTCGTAGCTGTTAAAACCGAGAAGAGGGGCGACAACAATTTGGTCTTTTATTGGCTTATAAAGTTTAAAGAGATATCTTTTGTAGTTCTTTCCGGGATATTCTTCCGATAGGAAGTTTTGGGTCGGTTTAGTCTTATTGATTTCATAAAGTTGATGATTCAAATTGTCTGTGATAAAATCATTTCGATCCTTTGGACTAATGTAATGTATAGCTTTCAGTCTTCGGAGAAGGAGCATTTCCTTATCTAATTTCTCTATCCTCTTGCCCGTGGAAACCAAGTCGGAATTTAATTTTTCTTGAAAATCAATGAGTTTAAAATAGAGATCAGATTTCAATGATTCTGAATCGGTAGTATGGTAGAGTTGTAGTATCAACATTAAAGCGGACTGGAGTAAATCTTCCTGATTGATTTTCGGATTGTGATTCAAGATTTTGCCCATGCTTAATTCAAGAAGAATCTCAAAGCTGAGATCTTTTCGGGGTGTTTTAGGGTGAAGCAGGGCCGCATTGAGAAGATAAGGAGATGAAGTCCCTGCTTTTTCATCCAGGATAACTGTAAAATTTGGACTAGGAGCTAAATTATAATTTTCAGCCCAAATTTTCTCCGCTTCTTCAATGGTATTAAAGATAAAATCAAATTTAGAGGCTGAATATTCCTCCGGATAAATCAAGGTGATGTTTTTGTTTTGTATAAGCTTGGGAGAATTTTTATAAATCAAAAAAGCGTGCGAATTGAAACGTATAATTGAGCTAGTGTCAGCTTTATCGATGGAGAGATTGTTGAAATCTGTTCTTGCATAATTTAAATTTAATAAATCTTTTTCACTATTGAATGGAATTAAACCGTGAACAAGATATCCACAATCCAATTGACCATAAAAGCCATTAAAATCATCTTTTGGAACGGCAAATTTTAAAAGATGGGGTTCTTTTAAATTGGTGAGGGAAAAATTTATTTGACCGTTCTTGTTTTTTTCATAAGCTTGCGGGCTGGGAGATAGAATATTGATTCCATTTCTATTAAAGTAGAATGATGAAAAACCCGAATTCAGATAGATTTCGGCGATGTGTGATGATTTGTTTACTAGGACTTCGGGTAAAAAGTAATAAAATTGATCAGAGTCGGCTTTATTTTGAAATTCTCCCGAAATAATAATAGAATCCGGATAGTTATAAAGATAAAGTGGTTGGTTTTGACAGTTTGCATGATAAAAGCAGATTGTCACTAGAAAAATAATTGTAATATTTATTATCTTTAACATGATAGGTTTATCTTTGGAACCGAAACTATTTTCCCTGGGAGGTCTGTTCCTATTGCAACATACTTAGACAAAATATGAAAAAATATCCATTCTTAATAATATTGATCTTTTTGATTTGCGAGACCGTTTTTGCACAGATGAATACGGAATTATTGCCTTCAGAAATGACAGGTGTTTATGAAGGTAAGGTGAAAATTTACAGGCAAAATGTTTTGCAGGAGGAGGTAGCGATGAAACTTGAAATAGATCAGGATTCCATAGAAAGAGGAATTAGTTGGGTCATGACTTATGGGGAGGGGGAGGAAAAATCAGTGAGACCCTATTCTGTCAGGACAATCAACGCTGCTTCCGGGCATTTCGAGATGGATGAACATAATGGAATTGTGTTACATATGCAGAAGGTTTTGGACCAATATTACAGTTATTTCCATGTGGAAAATTCCCTATTAGAGGCGGTGTATACATTCCAAGACGGAAATACCATTGTTTTTGAAATCAAGATGTATCATATCGATGTAAATCATACGACCGGAGACAATGATTTTGAAGGGGATAGAATCCCCGCTGTGAAAAGTTTTCCACTTCAAGTCTACCAAAGAGCTGTTTTGAAGGCTGTGGAATGATATTTGAGTAGTAAAATTGAATAATTTAATTAAAAAAACGTTAAGGATTCAATAAACCGAACTTTTTAAGTCATTTTTGGGGTTGTCAAGAATGGATGCATTTTCTGAGGATTAAATACAGATAAAAAATTAAAACATATATGAGACCGGAATACGTTGAAGAAGAGAAAAAGAAAAGGGATAAAAGACGAGGAGCTATTTATACATTTCTCGCACATATATTAATTCTATTAATTGCATTTTTACCATTTCTTGATAAGGAAAGAGATGTTGAGCATTTCCCGCGACCTATTGAAATACAATTTGCCGGAGGTTCTAGTCAAGAGGGTGCCAGTGCTAGTCAGGCCGGTGATGAATCTGCTGATGAGATGATGGAGGAGGCAATGGAGAGTTCAGAAGCTATCGAAGAAGTGGTTCCTGAACCGGTAGTAGAATCTGTTCCCGAACCTGTTACAGCACCTGATCCTGTCACGCCTGTCAGAACTTCTACAAACGCAGAAAGTATTAAAATGCCCGATAAGCCTACAGTTGCCAAGACTAAGCCTAAGGTGGACTTGAACGAATTAAAAAAGCCGGCGCCACCTTTACCTAAAAAAAGTACTGAAGAGCCTAAACCGGCGGGAGGTTCCAATACTGAAAAATCAAATACTAGCGGCTCAGGGAATTCCTCGACTCCAAGTAAAGGGTCAGGAGGCACAGGAAGCACAGATGGCAATGATGGAAAAGGAAAAGGTACTCAGGGTGATGGCACTGATAAAACAGGAAGCGGAAAGCCCGGTCCTGGTGGTATTTTCGAGGGTATTGGACCTCTGAAGCGCGCTGTAGTTCATAGGCCTAACCTAAAAGTTCTGGTGAAAGAAGAGGGAGTTATTGCTTTCGATGTATGTATAACACGTGATGGGAAAGTAACTCAGGTTGTATTTGACAGAAAGAATTCCACGATTAAAGATAAAGAATCTATTCAAAAGACTTTGGATGTGGCTAACCAATTTAGATTTAAAGAAGACAATAATGCGCCGGCTTTAGAGTGTGGGAAGTTAAAAATTAGGATTACAATTTAGATTTGAAGTTAAATAGAACTCTGGTTCTGTTCCATCTTATCTTTTCTAAAAATAATTGTGAAGGTCGTTCCCTTACCCGGTTCGCTTTCAACGGATATTTTACCACCCATGGCCTCAACTTGATTTTTAGTAATATATAATCCGAAGCCACGAGCATCAGCATTGTTGTGGAAGGTTTTGTACATTCCGAAGATCTTCGAACCGTAGCGATCGAGATCTATTCCAAGACCATTATCGCTAATTTGGATCTGAAGTTGATCAGAATTATCACTAGCTTTAATAATTATCTCAGGTTTTTTTGCCGGATCCCTATATTTAATCGCATTGCTAATAAGGTTGAGTAAAATACTATCTAAATAGGAAGGAATAACCAATAAGTTAATATTATCAGAAAGTTCCATACCAATCTGAATGTTTTCCTTTACGATGACACCTGAAAGAATTTCCAGATTTTTAACTACTTCCTCTTTTAGATTTTTTTCGACTCTTATTTTGGTTGTGGATTCTTGTATTGAAATGATTTCATTAAGATTTCTAAGGGTTTCATCGAGGCGATTGGTACTTGTTTCCAACATTTGCAAGAAAAGAGCTCTTTCCTCCTCCGATTGTTCTCCCTTCACCACATCAAGTAATCCCATCATATTAGCTACATGCGAGCGAATATTGTGAGAAACGATATAAGTAAAACTCTTCAATCTTGTATTTTGCTCACTGGAAACTTCAAGAAGGTGTTGGGCTTTTTCAAGATTTTCGATCTGTTCAGTAATGTCGAATCCGACACAGAGAACTTCAGTAATCAGTCCATCCTCTCCGGGCGTTACTTTTATTTCCCATTTACCGGACTTCACTTCGCCAAGTTTATTTTTCCGCTTAAGGATTATAGGAATGGCTTGCCCAATTTTTTGGAAACACATTTCTACGGTCTCGGTATATTTCTGTTTATCTTCTTCAATAAGTTGAGCGAGCGCATGCGACCCTATGATATCCGCTTCAGGACCAAAAAGTTTATCAAAATAGTCATTGCTATAGGTATAATAGCCATCCAGATCCGTTTTAAAGACATAGATAGATTGGCTAGTAAGAATATCTTTGTATTGACGCGCCAGGGAAATAGCTTCGATTTCAGATTTAATTAATTCATTTTGGATGTTTTTTTGAACGGTGATTTCCTTATTGTTAATGGCTATTCCGTCAGGAATTCTCACTACCTGATGCTGAAACCAACCCTGAGCGGCAAAATCTTCAGGAACAAAATATTCCTCCATCAATGGATTACCGGTCTTGGCTACTTTATTGTATTTTAGGAAAAAGCCATTCTCTATATTTAAAGGAAATATCTCAGAAATGCTTTTGCCAATCAAGGATTCTCTGGGTTTGTTTTGTTGTATAGTGGCCTGATGATTGACAATTTTAGAAATGAAGTCCACTATTTTACCTTCAGGGCTATAGCAATTTTCAAATATATAAATAGCATCCAAATTGGCTTCTAAGGTAGAATGTAGTAGATCTTGATTTTCTAAGATTTTTCTCTCGGCACGCTTTATTTCGGTAATATCTCTTGCGATTCCAAGTATGCCTGTAACTTCTGAATTTTCGTCTCGCAATAGTGATCCTCTCGTTTCATTCCAGCGAACCTCTCCATTATTGTTAATTACACGATAAGCCAACACTTTGTGCGGAAGGTTTTCGGGGTCTTCGACCAATTTTTTCATCATATCCATGACGATGTCAAGATCCTCTTCATGAACAATACTTAAAGCACTCTTACCTTTGAGGAAACTAGGAGCAAATCCTAGGCTCCTTTGTATATTCTCAGAAATGTAATTGAAATTCCCATTCAAATCGACTGTGAAAATAATATCATTGGCCGTATCGAGAAGGGATTGATATTTCTTCTCGTTGGAAAGATGTGTTTCTATTTTATTGACAAAGGAGGTAACATCAACAAATTTTCCAAAATATGTATTATTAGCCATGTCAGGAATTGCAGAGACAAGTACCCACTTTGATTTAAAATCATCAAGGCAGATTTTAAGTCGCAGATCCTTAATGACACTGCCGGAAAGAATCTTTTTGATGAAGGTAGGTCCATCCGTATTTTCATCTTGATGTTGGCTGTCAAGATATTCTAACAAGGATTTCTTCTCAATATCAATGTGGGGTGGAATTCCTAAAAATTCTTTGCAAGCTTGATTTAAATAGGTGAAGAAAAAATCCATATTGATCTCCCAATTCAAAGTCCTATTTAATTTATTAAATTTTGACTCTTTATCGTTCAATTCATTTAGGTATATAGATTTTTCCTTACTCATTTTATTGGTAATACTTAAAATATTTTTAGCATTTAAAGATAATACTACTTCGTCCAGTATTTTCTAAATTTTTAAAAAAAATACAATCCAGGTAGAAATTTATCGACGATTAAAAATTAACAAGATAATTTCCGGTTAAATGCTGAAATTGTACACAAAGTTTAGAACAATAGAATAAATATATGAATATTTCACTAGTACATTTACCCTAAAGCGACATCAAGAATCATCATAATTGTAAAACCTACTATAAAGCCCATGACAGCCA
>CALCSX010000216.1 GCA_937894165.1 uncultured Saprospiraceae bacterium
CGAAAGTAGCTTTCAAATTATAGTCAGCATTGAAATCCTGAATGATTAGTTTAATAATGTCTACCATGATATTTGTTTTAAAAATTAATGCTTTAAAAATCCCATATATCGCAAGTTTTGAATGAAGACTTGAGCTTTGGGTTACCCTAAAAAGATAGTTTTCCAACCTCCCTTTATATATAGACGCAAAAAGTCAAAAATTCCATAAAATTTTCACGACTTTTTTTCAAAAAAGGTTAAAAAAGTGTTGATTTCAAAAATTTATTGGCTTTTATACTGGGCATTGGCTAAATTCTCGTGGTTCGAGAAGGCTATTCAAAAGAGTCTCAATTTAAACTGTTGGAATTTTTCTCGTGGTTCGAGAATTTAAAAAAATATGGTAAAAAACTTAACTATTTTACTTGATTCTACTAATTTTTAATGGGATTTGAATAAATAATAGCTGAAAACAAAAAATTTAACAGTATTGAAATTCGACATTTTGTTCAACCATGCTTCTAAAGTGATTGCCATAATAACTTCAGATCCTCATTAATACTTTAAATCTTAGAATTTCAAACAAAAAATCAAATTACACTCACAAAATATTAACTACCTAATATATTTCTCGAACCACGAGAATATTCCTTCAAATAGTTTAAATCTGAATCAAAATGGAATCATAAAATTTTAGGACTATGAAAATTTAAACTTTCAGTTGAATTATCTTCTCGAAACACGAGAATTTTTTTTAGCAAACCCACCGCAGAATCACAACCCCTTCTCGAACCACGAGAATGCATGAAAACCCCTCATTCCAAAAAAAATCTCTTAACTGTTTTTATTTGCCCTTTAAGGATTTTGAAACACTTCCAGGTTCACAGTGAGCGTAGATGGACGCAGCGCAAACTTTCATAGTAGCCGTTCACAGGCTATAAGTTATATGTTTTGTGTGCTTAGTTTTAATTTTACTTTTTCGAAATTGCCTTTTATCCGAACCCGGTCTTTATAATTAGTAAAATCTTCGATATTAATTTCATACTTCTTGTCAAGAGTAATTATACTAATTATGTCTAATAGGATATCAATTGATTTTATGTCCACCAGTTTAATAGTAGTATTGTCGCACTTTCTAGATTTGAAGGAGATTTCATTCTCATTCCATTCGATAAATTGTCCACCCCATTTTTTAGCTGTACTTCGATATTGTAAAAATAGTCCGATAGGAATAAGAGTTGTTATATAGTCAACCATTCTCCCTCCGTCATTCAATATTTCCGGGGTGAGTAGGATTTTGAAAACTGCTATTAATAATGAAATCACAGCAGCCCATTTAAAAAACTTTAAATTTCTTTCAATTCGACGGTTTTCAATTCTGTCGTTTAGCATTTTTCTTTTTTAATTAAAAACAACTAAAATCTATGCTTCCTTACCCTTATTTAAAAACATCTATTTTTTAAGCTGTCCCATATTTTAAACCCTCACAAATGGATTGTTGACCATCTCGTATCGGATAGTGGTAGATCGTCCATGCCCACAATATACCACCGTCTCTTTCGGTAAAGTATAGATTTTCTCTTTAATGCTTTTTTCCAAAGTAGCATAATCGCCACCGGGCAAATCTGTCCTCCCTATACTCTCCCGGAAAAGTACATCTCCGGCGATCACAAAAGCATTTTCCTCATTATAAAAACTCACACTGGCAGCAGAATGACCGGGTGTGAATAGTACCTTAAATTTCATATTACCGATCACTAATTCCTGATTCTCTAAAATAAAATCCTGCGATTCTACTGCATGCTCATAATTCGGAATCCCATACATATTCGCAATCATAGCCCCCGCATTATAGCCCATCAACTCGCCCTCATGCATTCGCGGTGCCAATCCATACATGTTTTGGACATATTGGCATCCCAAAATATGATCGATATGTGAATGCGTCAATAAACAGGCTATCGGCTCGAGTCCATTGGATTCGATATAGTGATTCAGCTCCTCCTCCTCTTCCGCAGAATAGCATCCCGGATCGATGATGATACATTTTCCGGTGTCATCAGACAAAATAAAAGTATTCTCCTGAAATGGGTTGAAGGCAAATGATTTGATAGTGATCATAGAAAATATTTATGAATTCAATAGTAGTTACCAATGGTAAATATATAATGATCGGCTGAATAATAAGAGTCTCTTCTCTAACAATCAGCATCAGTGCTGTGAGAAGTGCCGACCGAAGGAAGGCAGCCCGCAGGGCCATGCTTCGATCATAACGACCCGAACGGACTCAACTAACATCATTTTCCAACAGAGAAATCGTCTCAGAGTCCGGAAGGGTGATGCCCTCATAATAAATATTCCTCATTAAATAATGGGCGACTCTCAAAGAAAATCACCCATTATTTATTATGAAGAACAAAATTTATTTCTATTTCGCGTTTGTGTATTTCTTCGCTACAGCATCCCAATCAACAACTTCCCAAAATGCAGAAATATAGTCAGGGCGCTTGTTCTGATAATTTAAATAGTAGGCATGCTCCCATACATCCAATCCCAAAATTGGTGTTCCATGGTGCTCCAAATCGCTGAGATCCATCAATGGATTGTCCTGATTCGGTGTAGAGCATAGTTGCAATTTGCCACCCTCACCTACGCAAATCCAAGCCCATCCCGAGCCAAATCGCGTTGCAGCTTTCTCAGCAAATTTCTTCTTAAACTCATCAAATGACCCGAAAGCATCATCGATAGCTTTGGCCAAATCTCCGGACGGTTTTCCCCCGCCATTCGGTGACATTATTTCCCAGAAAAGGTTGTGATTATAATAGCCCCCTCCATTGTTTCTTACAGCCGTTGGATGCTTAGAAATATTTTTCATGATGTCTTCTATGCTCGCATTGGCATGTTCGGTGCCTTCAAGTGCTTTATTAAGATTCGTGGTGTAAGCAGCATGGTGCTTGGTATGGTGGATTTCCATCGTGCGCGCGTCGATGTGTGGTTCAAGCGCATCGTATGCATACGGAAGGTCCGGTAGTGTAAAAGCCATAATTTTTAGTGTTTTAGTTAATAGAATGCTATTGCAACAGCTAGTTTGATGGGCTTGTTCAAATAAATAGGGCAAAAAATAACTATTTAATAATCACTTTAAATTGGGGATAAAGTGCTACAAGTATTTTTGTCAAAATGAGGAAAGCTGTTATCTTTGGGCGAAATACGAGAAAAATAATATTACTATGAAGTTCAGAATCGAAAAAGACACTATCGGAAAAGTTGAAGTGCCGGCGGAGGCTTATTGGGGTGCGCAAACACAGCGGTCTACAGAGAATTTTAAGATCGCTGAGGATATCAACAAAATGCCGCGGGAGATCATCCATGCCTTCGCTTACCTAAAAAAAGCTGCAGCACTGGTGAATGCCGATGCGGGAGTTCTGGATCGAGAAAAAGCTGAATGGATTGGAAAAGTGTGTGATGAGATCACAGATGGAAAGTTGGAAGGTCAATTTCCACTTGTTGTTTGGCAAACCGGCTCCGGAACACAGTCTAACATGAATGTTAACGAAGTGATAGCCAACCGCGGGCATGTGATGCGTGGCGGCAGCCTTCAGGACGAGAAGAAGTTCCTTCACCCCAATGATGATGTCAATAAGTCACAGTCGTCCAATGATACTTTCCCGACGGCCATGCATATAGCTGCTTATAAAATATTGAATAACGTGACGCTACCGGGAATACGTCAGCTGAGAAATACCCTTCACAAAAAAGCTGAAGCGAACATGTCTGTGGTAAAAATAGGCCGGACACACTTTATGGATGCAACCCCCTTGACCCTGGGGCAGGAATTCTCCGGTTATGTGGCGCAATTGAATCATGGCATCAGAGCTATCGAGAACACCTTGGAGCATTTGAAGGAGCTTGCTTTAGGAGGGACGGCTGTGGGAACGGGGCTTAATACGCCTGAGGGTTATTCTGAAAACGTAGCCGGCAAAATAGCTGAGTTGACAGGTTTACCTTTTGTGACGGCACCGAACAAATTTGAAGCTTTGGCAGCGCACGATGCCATCGTAGAGACACACGGAGCTTTGAAAACAGTGGCTGTGAGTCTAATGAAAATAGCAAATGATATCAGGATGTTGGCTTCCGGACCACGTTGCGGGATTGGTGAAATCATCATTCCGGCGAATGAACCGGGTTCGTCCATTATGCCCGGAAAGGTGAATCCTACCCAATGCGAAGCTTTAACGATGGTTTGTGCGCAAGTTATTGGAAACGATATGGCAATTGCCGTAGGCGGAATGCAAGGCCAATTTGAACTTAATGTATTTAAACCGGTGATGGCTGCCAATTTTCTGCAATCTGCCCAGTTATTGGGAGACGCCTGTGTTTCCTTTGATGTGCACTGTGCCCAGGGAATTGAACCAAATTATGAAGTGATAAAGCAACAATTGAACAATAGTTTAATGTTGGTAACCGCCCTAAACCCGAAAATTGGATATTATAAAGCTGCTGAAATTGCAAACACCGCACATAAAAATGGGACCACTCTAAAAGAAGAAGCCATCAACCTTGGCTACACGACCGCTGAGGAATTTGATGATTGGGTAAAACCGGAGAAAATGGTTTAAAAAGCCAATACACACAATATATTATTGACCATAGATCCATTCAGTGCTATCAAAAAAATGCATGGATCTGTGGTCAATTTTGTTTTATTCCTTAGTTGGGGACTTTGATTTTTTTCCGTAGAATTTCTTATATCTAAAATAAGCCACCGTACTCAAAATTACTGCAAACAGCGTTATCCACCATACAAAGGTGGGCGTTGCGGGAGCATCCCCACTTGCGTAGGAATGAAGGCCGCTCAGATAAAAATTCACCCCAAAATAAGTCATCATAATCGAAGCATAAGCGAAAAGAGCA
>CALCSX010000217.1 GCA_937894165.1 uncultured Saprospiraceae bacterium
CGGAATTCCTCATGAAGTTTTGAAATTTCCCTGCATACACAAGCTTGTCTCTCCGGCTGACTGAGTTCAAGCAGTTGTTCAAGACATTTAACAAGACGATGGGGAGACTCGTAAATCACCACCGTGCAATCCATCTGGGTTACTATTTCCAATCTTGTTTTTCTTCCTTTTTTTTGAGGAAGAAAGCCTTCGAAATAGAATTTATCGCAAGGAATACCGGAAGCTGCGAGGGCGGGAATTATTGCGGAAGCTCCGGGAAGGCAAGTGACTTCAATATTGCGTTCCCGACAAGCTCTCACTAGCAAAAAACCCGGATCTGAAATGCCAGGCGTTCCTGCATCAGTAATTAGAGCGATTTTTACGCCGGAGGATAATTTGTCCAAAATCTCATTTAATCTTGCATGTTCGTTATGTGCATGAAAGGAATGAAGGGTATTGGAAATATTATAATGTTTCAACAAATTCCCCGACGTTCTGGTATCCTCAGCGAGTATAATATCTACGTCTTTAAGAACATTTACTGCTCTAAAAGTCATATCCTCTAAATTGCCGATAGGGGTGGGAACCAGATAAAGCATTGTCTATATTTCCTTGATGCTAAAGGAATAATTTTCCATGATAAGGTTGGCGAGAAGTTTTTTACATGCTTGCTCGGCTGTTTCGTGGGCTTCAGCTTCATCGGTAGCTTCAATTTCTAATGTGATATGCTTACCTATTCTTACATTGGTAATGTTAACAATACCAATGTTGTGAAGATTGTTTCCCACAGTTTTTCCCTGCGGATCTAAAAGTTCTTTCTGCGGTAAAATATTGATGCTTGCTAAAAATTTCATTGTTTTTTTTGCAAAAATACCTTTTGTTCTCCAAAGGTGGATAGAATTAATAGGTTTTTTTAGGAACTTATGTTTGATCTTATATTCTATCCGTATATTTAAATAAATACTTGAATGGAAAGATGGTATTTAAGTTCAAAATATATTAAAATGTGGCAACTTGCTTGGCATAGTCATCGTTATTAGTCCGGAACTTATATATAGTCTCTGCAAGGAAAGTCCAATTACTGCGTTGCTCTCGTATTTGAGCCTTGTCCTTGAACTTTTCTTATCAGAGACATTGATTTAGGTAGTTTTCATGCAGGTATTACATATTATGATTAGAAGATTTACTTTTATAATATTTTTATTTTCGGCAACAGTATCTTTTGGACAGGATGAATGTGCTTCGGCGATATTTATCGGAGAGACAACTAATTGGTGTTCAGAAGTGGAAGCCTACGATAACTTTTCTGCCACACCCTCACTTCTCGGAGACGCTACTTGTTTTTCAAATGATGGTTTTGATGTTTGGTTTTCATTTAGAGCGATAGCATCTGATGTAAATATTACCATCTTGGGTCTGACTATAAATGGTAATTTCGGAACATTACAAAACCCGGAAGCAGCTTTATATAGTGGTTCTTGCACGGGATCATTATCGGAATTTGACTGCGAATCAAGTCAGACAGGAAATGGTGTTATTGAACTTTATAAAGGAGGTTTGACAGTAGGTTCAATTTATTATATACGGGTGCGTGGACGATACTCGGAAAGAGGTACTTTTCAAATTTGTATAAATAATTATAATCCCCCGGCAGATTCCAGCTCGGATTGTCCGACGGCGCCCATTCTATGTGATAAATCTTCATTTACGGTGGCAAGTGTGACGGGTGCCGGTTTTGATACTCGTGAATTGGACGATGCCCCTTGTTTAGGAGGGGTTGGAGGTAATAATGAGAGCAACTCTTCTTGGTTTAAGTGGAGTGTTAAGACTACCGGCAATTTTGTTTTTACACTCACGCCGAGTAATCCCGTTGATGATCTGGACTTTGTTTTATATGAATTACCAAATGGATTAAATGACTGTAGTGATAAGATACCGTTGAGATGCATGGCAGCAGGAGAGTTCGAGGATTTATACCCATCACCGTGTCATGGGCCGACGGGTCTTGATTTCGTAGCTTCAGATATTACAGAGAATCCCGGATGTGATGAGGGTCAGAATAATTTCTTGAGATTTGTAATCTTGGAAGAGGGCAAATCCTATGCTTTGGCGGTAAATAACTTCACTACCTTCGGCAATGGATTCAATATTACTTTCGGTGGAACAGCAGAGTTCGAAGGACCTGAAGCAGAAATTGTAATTGATGATAATGAAATATGCATCGGAGAGGAAGTCAATGTTTTCGGAATAGTTTCGGATGGAGTGAGCGAAATCACAAGCTTAGACTGGACTTTCGGGGAGGGAATAAATCCTGATAATGGTGCAGGAGACGGGCCATTTGATCTAAAATATGAAACTTCGGGAGAAAAGTTTATCAGTATTATTGTAGAAAATGAGTTGGGTTGTCGTATTACGAAAACGGAAATTGTTAGCGTGAATGAATTTCCTGAGTTTCTTTCAGAAGTCGAGCAGCCTGATTGCTATCAAAATGAAAATGGAGCCATTAATATCAATACCATTGTCTCAGGTGAAAATATTCGATGGAGTACGGGTGAAACCGGAAATACAATTGATGAATTGGCACCGGGAACTTATTTTGTAACTATTGAAGGGGACGGAGGATGTTTGGCCATCGATACTTTTAAAATATTTGAACCTGATCCGCCCGGTATTACGTCTGACATGATTACGGCAACTTGTGGATCAAATGATGGAAGTTTGAATGTCCAGGTAACAGGTGATTTTCCACCTTATCAGGTCGACTGGAATGATGGGGGAGGATTTAGTAATAATTTTTATAGACAAAATTTGAGTTCCGGCTTTTACCCTATTACCATTCGAGGAAGTGATGGATGTTTGTTTGATACTACATTGACTGTTTCCGAATTTGATTTGGAATTGGATATCAATGTTGAAAGACAGGTGGATCCATCTTGCATTGGGTTTACTGATGGAGAAATCACATTGAGTATTTTAAACTCGACCGGACCTTTTCAGATAGATTGGTTTGGTACAGGTGATTTTGGGCCTGAAGGTTCAATTCAAAATTTGAATGCCGGAGAGTATAGAATCACTGTTCGTGATGCGCTAGGTTGCAATGCATTTATTGTCATTACGCTTAAAGATCCACCTGCTTTACAAATAAATATTTCCAAGGAAGAGCCAACATGTTATAATGCTATAGATGGAGAAATAGAAGTTAGTGTGATAGCGGGATTTGACCCTTTTCAATACAGATGGGCCGGGGGTGTCAACGGTAATTCCAGGTCGGGTATTCAGGGCGGAAATTATACTTTAACGGTAACAGATGCCAATGGTTGTCCATTTGAATATAGCATAGCCCTAGAGATTCCGGATAGTCTTCATATTAGAAATCTTGTCATTAATGATGTGCTTTGTTTTGGAGAAATGACAGGTCAGCTCAGTTTGGAAGGAGAAGGTGGAAGTGGAGGTTATGAATATTCTATAGATGGGGAAAACTTTTTGAGTACCGGAACTTTCGAATTTCTGAAAGCCGGAGAATATGGGATCTTCATCCGTGACAGTGAGGGTTGTATAGCATCTGAAATTGTGGAAATTTTTCAACCCCAATCTCCGCTTTTTGTTGATCTAGGGGAGGATATTACCATAGATTTAGGCGATGAAGCCATTATAAATTCAATATTTGGTCCCGGAGGTAGATTGGTGAGTTATTTATGGTCCCCTATTGATTCATTAGATTGCCTTACTTGTCCGCGTGTTAGGGCTAATCCAACCAATACAACGACTTATTTTTTAACAATTACGGATCAGGATGGATGTACTATGACAGATTCCATAACAATTTTTGTGGAAAAGAATCGCAGGGTTTTTATACCGAACGCGTTTTCCCCTGATTTCGACGGATATAATGATTTTTTCACAGCATTTGCCGACAAGGAGGCTCGAGAGGTAGCACAAATGAGTATATTCAATCGATGGGGAGCTCTAATATATGATAAAAAGAATTTTCTTCCCAACGATGAATACTTGGGCTGGGATGGAACATTCAAAGGGCAGCCGGTGGGCATTGGCACCTATGTTTATGTTATTCGCATTCTATTTATTGATAATGAAACCATAGAATATTCGGGAGACATAAATGTGGTGAGGTAGAATTCACTATCGAAGAGAAATAGTTATCTTTACAATTAATTATTGGAAATAATTAGATTTCCCGTCCATAGAAACTTAAAAATGAGATTTTTCATTCCCTGTATTTTGCTTATTATTGTCTTACTTGCTTCCTGTAAAAAAGAGAAGACAAATATCAATGCAATTCTTCCTGAGGATCTATCTGATATCGAGATCGGTGTAGATGCGCGTATTTATTTTAGTGATTCTGCGAATGTGAAGGCTTTGATTCAGACGGGTGAACTCGTAAGATATCTTGAGCGAGGGAACAATAAGGAGGATTTTCGGAAATGGGTTTTGGTAGAATTTTTTGATCTGAGAGGGAAGGTTTTTAGCAGTCTGGAAGCAAAGCGAGGGGAGAGATATCCCATGAAAAATGAGGTAACTGTCAGGGATTCCGTGGTTTTTACGAATTACGATAATGGTAATAGACTTGAATCGGAAGAGCTGCATTGGAATCAATTAACTAGAGAGATTTATACTGATCGCTTTGTGAAATTAACCACTCCATCCGACACCATTTTGAGTTATGGATTTAGAGCTGACGAAAATTTTACTTGGTATGAATTGCGAAGTATAGAGGGTGTGAGGAGGATAGAAGAAGAAAGGTAAGTATTTTGTCACATCACGAATTATTGGGAGTACTTTAGATTAAATATTTGTGAGAGAAAATTTTAATTAACTTTGTAATAAAAATAATCGACCCTTGTTAATATTTTATATCCTGTTATTTTTATTGCTTTCAGCGTTCTTTTC
>CALCSX010000218.1 GCA_937894165.1 uncultured Saprospiraceae bacterium
CGATGACGGCTATGCCGGATAAATAAGCCTTTTGTACCAATTCAAAGGAAACTCTTCCACTTACAAAGGCAATATATTCAGAAAATGGTGGCGGAATCTCAGTGGAGAGCGCCCCAATAGCCTTATCCATCGCATTATGCCGGCCCACATCCTCCATCAAAAGTATCTTTCCATTTTTAAAATTGTAAAGCGCCGTCGCGTGAAGCCCTCCTGTTTTGTGAAAGACATCCTGATTTTGAAAAATGGTTTCTACCAATTCCAGAATTCTTTGAGAGCTGATCAAAGCCTCCTTGTTTGTAAAAAGAAAGGAGCCGATGGTTTGAATAGCTTCAATGCCGGATTTTCCACAGATTCCGCAGGAGGAAGTAGTATAGAAATTGCGATCTATTGAGGGTAAATGGATATATTTTTTCTCCTTAATGTGAACTACAACTCTATTTTTATCCGAACAATTGTCAATCTCATCATATGCTATTCTATCAATACCTTCCCAACTTGAAATAATATTTTCTGTAAAAAGAAAACCTCTGACCAAATCAAAGTCATCGCCGGGACTGCGCATTGTGATGGCGATTGTTTTGCGAATATTTATTCCTTTATCCGGGTAAGAAATAATCATTTCCAAGGGCTCTTCATCAGCAATATCGTCGATGAAGATCTCCTTTCTATCTTTGAAAATTTTTGTGATTTCCTTTTTCAAATTATTCCATTAATCTAAGAGGAAAAGTAGAATATCAAGGCAACTATCGCCACGATGATTACTATCCAAATTACAGTGTTCATGCCCATTGGAGGAGTATGTCCCAATTCCTCCAATATCTCATTGAGCTTTTTCGAATCGAGTTGTTCCTCCTCACCCAAAGCCAAATATTTTCGCTGGTCGAACCTGTTTTGTACGCCATGCTTCATCAGAAAAATATAATTTTCATCGGAATAAACCATTTCATACAATTCGCTCTTAGTCGTGCCATCCTTCTCAGAAATATCTAAAACAAGAACTTCTGACTGAAAAGAAGTCTTCCAAAAACCTTTGGAAATATTGCCATTATTGGATAGCAGATATTCTCCGTTTTCTTCGAATAGATGCAATATGTTACTTTCATCCATAAAAGGATGTATTTCTAGCCAGCGCTTGGAGGGCAGCAACTTGTTGAGCTGCGCAAATTCGAATACAGTTTCGTGTTTTTCCAGAATTGTTGAGATCTGATTATCCAGAGATTTGCCGGGAGTAAGGTCTACTTGATTTTCAGCCATGATCGATAGTGAAATAATTATTCTGCTTCAATATTACGAAGATAAGAATCTTTTTTCGTATCAAAGAATTTCGGATGAACGACCAATAGTCCGAAGGATTCACAGTTCTCTTTGGATTTCTTGGCGTGATGTGCACCGTGAGCTCTTAGGATGGCTCGGGAATATTTATTGTCCAATGTTCTGAACCATTTAAACCGCTTATGAATATACACATCGTGGATTAAAAAGTAAACCAAGCCATAAATACTGATTCCAATGCCGATGAAAAGAAAGTATGTCATCGAAGTGGCCGTTCCCAAAATGTAAGAAATGGCGCTTGGTAAGGCAAAAACGAGAAAAAACCGATCATTTTTCTCCCAAAAATTGCCACTTTTCTTCTTGTGATCGTGGTGGTCCTCGTGCCAACGCCAAAGCCAGCCGTGCATTAAATATTTGTGGGAAAACCAAGCCATAAATTCCATTCCTGCAAAAGTAATTATAACTATAGCGATATTGATTAGGATTTGCATTGGACTGTTTTATTGTTTTCTATTGTAACTACAATGCCTACAAGGTACAAATTGTTCCGACGGAAATAGATAGAATTTTTAAATATTTCCTTTACTGATAGGTATTTCAAAGCAGAAATTAGTCCCTTTGTTCTCAGAAGTCGTAAAGTAAATTTTCCCTCCGAAGGACTCTATAATACTCTTCGAAATAGCTAAGCCGAGCCCTGTGCCGCTAGTTTTTGTGGTAAAATTGGGATAAAAAACCTTCTTTTGCATTTCAGGGCTGATGCCGACACCATTATCTATGACATTAATAATTGCCATATCTCCTATTGCAGCTAATTTAAGGGACACTTCTCCTTGCCTGCCGGGTGGAATTGCTTGGATAGCATTTTTCAATAGGTTGTTGAGTACTCTCAGCAGGTGAGACTTATCTGCATAGACAGTGATTTCATCTATGGAGATGAATAAGTTGAATTTAATATCTCTCGATTTTCTAAACAGATCATGAACCGATGCGACCAAATCATTCAAAATAATAAATTCATTCTGAGGCTTGGGAAGTTTCGCGAAATTCGAGAATTCCGATGCGATCTTGGATAAGTTTTCTATTTGCTCTACCAAAGTCTGGGAGGTACGTTTGATCATTTTTTGAAGATCCTCAGCCGAGGCACTTTTGCCAGCCATTTCCAGATATTGAATGGATAGTTTCATAGGGGTTAAAGGATTCTTGATCTCATGAGCTATTTGCTTGGCCATTTCTCGCCAAGCGACCTCCCGTTCAGTCTGAGCCAGGAGGCGGGCACTTTCCTCCAGTTTTTCAATAAGCGCATTGTATTCATTGATGAGCAAGCCGAGCTCATCTTTGTTTTTCCATTCTAAGGTCTGATTCCTGCGACCGAGCCGAAACTCTTTTAATTTTTGACCCAGGACCATGATAGGTTTAGTGACACTATTGGCTACCGTAATAGCAATAGCAGAAGCTATCAGAAGCAAAAAGACATACACATTTAATAAAGCGCTGAGGAAGAGACGTGTATTGTTTAAGTAATTTGTAGGGCCATCATTGGAGGCTACACTCAGGAAATAATCCGGTTCTCTAACCTTGTAATTTATAGGCACAAAAATTTCTAAATTATCAGCCTCCTCGTAAAGTTTGGATTCCCTTTCTTCTAGGATAGATCTGTAGACCGTAAAAGGAATCTTTTCTATCAGTTTTTCTGAAAATTTACCAAAGTACAGCTTGTTTCCCTCCTTATTGTACAGTTGTATTCTGACATCATTCAATTGCGCCAAACCATCCAAATCCGCAAAAAGCTCCGGCGATAAACCTTCTGATTCTGGCCTAGCTATTTCCTTATTGAATTCTTCTGCCAGATAAATTGCCTTATTGCGAAGGACATTGGTGGTGGTATTCAGCGCAGAGCTTCTAAAATAAAGTGTAGTTATTATTGCAATTAAGATAAAAGAGAAAATGATCACACTCAGCAAGGCAAATTGAATTCTATATCTTAATGTCAGGGTACTGAAGAATTTAAGACCTAAATATTTAGGTAGGAATTTAAATCTGTGATTGATGAAAGTGATGAAAAGAATAAAGAGCGCTGCCAGAACAAATAGATAAGAGAATAATGAAATCGGTTTCATCAGACCCGTCAGATTTCCCCCAATTAAAACAGTATTTGTTCCCTCTGACATCAATATGATCTCCAAATCATCTTGAATAAAGGTATTGGCATTATTATTTACTATTAATAATGAATCAGGCAGGCTGAGCGAATAAAAGTTGGAGTTAGATCCTATCAATCTTCCATCTGAATAGACGGCATATTCATATCTTGAAAGATCCTGAAGCCCAAGGAATCTTGAATTGTCCGTATTTGACAAATTTCGAACTTCAAATTGTTTCTTTTCTAAATGCATGCTGATGAACATACAATCACATTCGCTATTATCCAAGGGAACTTCCATATTGATTTGGAAAGAAAATAGTGGACTTGGCGTAGTTTGAGGGACTCCAAGAGCGAGGCGGCATGTTGGTGTTGAGTTGTATTTTGGAGACAAAAACCGGAAATTATAATGTTCAGATAAATATTCCGAGCTTATAAGCTGATTATTTAGAATGTTAAAAATAACATTGTCCTTTGATTCGCATTCTGCGAATTGATTGACTAGCATGGGCATGACATTATTTTTAATGATCTGCCAATCGTGGATGAGGGAGGAATCTACTCCATTTAATATTACACTTGCCAGATTTACTTTTTTGTCAAATTCAAAATCCCGGTTGAATTTATACAGCATTATGGAGGAAAAAGCACTGGAAATGACCAGCCAAGTGATTAGCCATGAAATACCTTTCTTTTCAGTATCATTATACAATTCCAGAAGCAAAATGTAGATAAGTGATCCGACTACAAATGCCGGAAAAATACTGAGCTCTCCCTGATAAATTACAATTATTAAAAGAATAAGAAAGGATAAAAAAATTGAAATATATTTAATCAGATTGGGCAGTTTCAATTTTTGTAAAATGATAGTCACCCTCATGGAGAAAATAAAAAAAGTCAGGATCAATAAATTGATAAAGAATATAGCGATGATGCTGTAAATATCAAGATTGAATACATTTTCGAAATCAAATATAATATCTGAATATTTCACCAATGAATTGAAGAAAATAGCTAGACAGTAAAGCCCAAAGAGCAAAACGGAATAATTCATGGCGGAGAGGATAAACCTCATCCGATTAGATAAATGTTTGTAAGAGTTGGTAGGGATATTCTTCTCCATGAAAAGGATAAAGAAGAAGAAAAGCAGGATATTTTGACCGATTTCTCCCAAATTAACCTGCATGCCCGATTCTGCAATAACCTTGGAATATAGAAAATAATCAGTAAAAAGGGTAGATAGGTTAAAATAATACCACAGAACATTGAAAAGAAGCCAAGCCCCCAAAACTGAAAAGATGCCGAGTTGGTGGCGATTGTTACGGATTAGTTTAACGCCGAGAACATAAATCCATGCAAAAAAGAAAGCTGTCGAGATCAGAATTAATGTGGCGGGCAAAAAGGGCCAAGCTTGACCTTTGCTATTTACTTCAATTCTGTAAAATAAATTCTTTTCCTTATTTATCGAAAATTCGGACCATTCGGTGCTATCTCGAATTTCCCAAGATTCAATAAATTTGACATGGCCTTTCCACTTTACAGGCAAGATATCAGTGAATAGCAAGTAAAATGTATCCTGATTTATAGTTTTTTGAAGACTTATTTGGGGGATTTCATTTTCATAAATGATTCCCGGAATAGTTTGAAAAGAATTTAAATCGTAAGTTTTATTATTCCACCCTCGCGTCCAAAAATCATTGCCTTCACTTTTTTTCCAAACTTCAAATTCCTGATAATTTAAGATAGAATTTTCATCGGATGAGGAGAAAATATCATTAGAGCCCTCCTCTAATTTATCCAGAAAATCATTTATTTCGGACTGTTTTTCTAAGAGATCTTGTTCTATAATGTCATCTGTGGGGATAGCCAAATATCTGAAAAAGACACCCAATAGCAGTAGGGTGAATGATATCGTTAAGTAAGCGGATACCTTTTTTTTCTTCTCCAATACAATATTAATTAACCTGAAACCGAAATCGAACTCCCAAATATAACTAATTTATATTATATGAATAATTATATGTACTAAGACTTAAGCAAATGAACTATTTTAGATAGAAATGCATTCATTAGCCTTGATAAGGTGCTTCATCGCGCTACTTTTATTAGGAGTGAGGAAAGTCCGGACAACGTAGAGCACCACACCATCTAACGGATGGGGTCCTCGAAGGAGGATACAGATAGGGTCACAGAAAATAACCGCCTTAGGGTAAGGGTGAAAATGTGTGGTAAGAGCGCACAATATTAGTAAGTAATTACTAATGGGGATAAACCTTGTGGGTTGAAATGCCATGTACACCGGTAATTCCTTTTCGGAGGATAAGAATTGCTCGTTCGATACCGGGGGGTAGGCAGATGGATCCAATGGGTGACTGTTGGGCTAGATAAATGATGAAGACTTTCTTAGGAAAGCACAGAATCCGGCTTATAGCCTTATCATTTTAATAATAATTAAAGAAGGGTGTCTTAATTTACTAAGCCACCCTTCTTTAATTATTTTTCAAAAGCTATTTTTAACTAGCAGGCTGATTTCCAAAGTCAAATACAAGACTAAATCTCAAAGTATTGTCCAAAGCACTTCTTTGATTCGATGTCGGAACTAAATAGGATAGGTTGATACCGAAAATATTCATTTTCAATCCTGCGCCTAAGGTTAAAAATCTTCTTCCTCCTTTCAAACCTGATTCATAGAAGTAGCCCGCCCTCAGCGCAAATTGCTGATCGTACCAGTACTCAACACCTGCCCCGATTGATATTTCTGACATTTCTTCAGAGAAACCGTTCGCTGCATCACCAAAAGATCCGAGAATCCCGGTGAAAAGAGGCTTGTCGTGATTATAATCAACTCCATTTCCTACGGGTGTAGGAGAAGGCACCATTAATTTGTTGAAGTCAGTGGTGAAGGTCAGTACATTGAATTCATCTAAATGAATATCGAGGGCACCTCCTAATCCTATATTACCCGGAAGAAAATAGGTTTCTCTGTCCGGCTCTCTTGTATAAGATATTTTATTTCCGATATTAGTAATAGCCATACCCACTCGAAGATCTTTTTTCTTGCCATTCGTAGCTAATTCTCGGTCATAAGTGAAAGACAAATCCACTGTTCCGGCGGTTGCTGAAAAAATATTGGTACCATCGCTCAACTCCAATCCCGACGCTAAGTCAGAATAGATAAATCTACCTGTTATACCGGCAGCGAAATAATCACTTAACTTTCGGTTATAGGATAATCCAATTGAAAACTCATTGGGCTTACTGGAACCCAAGCTCCCCCCGTTCACATCTGTGAAATCTATATTGCCGTAGGAGAAAAATCTTAAATCGAATCCAATGGTCTGTAGATCATCCAATCTTTTGAAACCGGATGCATATGCCAGATAGATATCATCGATGCCTAAATTTCTCAGCCAAGGCGTATAATTTAATGCCAGACCGAAATCATCTTCGATAAATGCTAATTTAGAAGAATTGTAGAACATTGAATTGGCATCGGCAGTCACCGCTATCCCTGCATCACCCATCGCACCTCCTCGCGCATCGGGAATGATTCGAAGCATAGATATAGGCGTAACTATCGCCAGTCCACATAATTCACCTGTTCCTCGATCTCTCCACTTTCCGTCTGTGTCCAAAAAACATTGTGCCGATAGGCTTAAACTAAGGCAGATTGCGAATAAAGTTGTAATAATTTTTTGCGTCATGATTTTAATTTGTCAATTCTGGGGTTAAAGATAAAACTTTGGTGGATTTACTTTGTGAATATTTTATTTTAAAATTACTATCACCTTTATTCTGATAAGATCCTACATAAGGGTAAATGTAAATTTCAAAGCCAAAACTCCAAAAATTGTTAATTTATTGTGAATAAGGAGATTTCTTTTTTGTTAATTTAAAATTACTAATTTTTCAAAATTACTTTCACCACTTAAATTAGCTGTGCCGGCTGCTGAGGAGAGGGCTACTCTATATATATAGACACCTGCAGCAAGCTTCTGTTGAAAATCATCTCTTCCATTCCATTGAATATCGGTGATTATTGAACCACTGCTCATACCACTATATTGTATGGTTTTAATGATCTTTCCAGAAATAGTATAAATAGATATTTTAATATCCAATGGATATCCACTCGGTATATTATGTTCGAACTGAAAATAGGTATTATCAGTAAACGGATTCGGATAGTTGAGCACCCTTTCCAAAGCTGCATCCTCATTTGAGGCCACAATAAATTCAGTGACTCCTTCGCCCGGATTATTCGCGATATCCCAAGCTCTAACCCGTAAAGTGTAAGTTCCCGGCTCAAGTCCAAATAATGGATAGGTGACCTCACCACTTGTATAATCATCTAGTGAAGATTCAAAGAAATCATTAAGAATATAACTGTTTTTGTTATCGCTGTTGAGCGTTGCTGTAATATCGTGACCTATGCTACTTCCCGTGATATTTATTCCGGTGTCATCATTCATTTTAGCTATTATCTTGGGATTTCTGTCTGTGAGACCACCACTCACAAATGATTCTGTATTCATATATACATTCACAATCGGTGGCGTATCGTCATTGATCTCATTGCTACTCCCGCCAATATCCACTTTCCTGAAATCCCCGGTAGCCTCTTCTCCGGATTTCCCATTACTTGCATAAAGACTGATCTTCCCGGGACCAATTTCGTAATCAATATCTTTTGGTACTATGAAAGAAAACTCAAACTGTCCGTTTTTTACAGTTACATTACCTTTGAACAATATGTTATTCTGTAATTTAAAATTGATGACAGAACTTCCCGGATCCTGACCCAAATTTTGTCTGATTTTAGCTTTGTCGTACACTGTAGGCGTTAGAATTCCATTATAGCTGCTCAATTGATTCCCGGTAAAATCAACAATTGTGCCGGTCACCGTTACTTTGCTCAATGCTTTTAATGTGTCTAATGCCGTAGGGGAGCTTCCATCAACTTCTCTTTCATTTACACTGGTAATATTAATATAATTGGTAGGAAGAGCAATTTTTTGAGAGGGATCGCCCAGCAGGGCAAATTTTCTAGTGTTTTCGATTGAAGTGCCGGCTGCATTTTTTCCCAATCTTAAGATAGTACCAAATTCCAGGGGTTTTCCATTTTCTCTGGCAAAAATGAACTTGAAAACCGATCTGGATAGATTATAGTTGAAATTAGCAAATACATCGCGCGTGGTCGTGAAAAGAGCAATTGCTCCACCATTTTCCTTCAAAAAGATTTCCTCTCCAATAGATTGTATGAACGAATCATCATATGGCGCGAAAGTACAAGTCGCTGTGATAAAAATGGGCAATTTATCTGCATTGTTCCAATTCTGAACATCTACGATGGTCATGATCTGCTCCTGAGCCATGGATTTGTATCCTCCGTGTCCAAAATAATTAAGCAACATTATCCCTTTAAATAATTCCTCACTTATGGCACGATTGACTTCCGGATATCTTTGCCCACCCGGTGTTGAGACCTGAGGAAAGGCATCGGCGTACAATTTATTAATATTAAATTCACTGTAAGTAGAATCAACAAATTGAGCCAATAAATCTGAGTCTTTTATATGTTTACTACTATCTTCATCGTCACCTAGAAAAACAATTCTATTTTTCCAATCCCCAAGATTATCGGTCTTTTTATCATAGTTGATGATTTTATTGACTACTGCGACAGCCTGATTATTATCTGAAACCGGTATCCTTCCGACTCCAATATTTAAAAAACCTTGGAGATTACTACTACGATCCTCTTCAAGAATGGCAAAGAAATCATCTGAAGGGTAGGTGTATAATTTGGCGTTTGAACCGACAGATTGATAAGTTGGAATATAATTATCCAAGTCCAAGCCCTGATTATAAATATCCCTGTGGTCGAAAGTTCCATCACCGAAAAGAAGCAAAAAGCGGAATTGTGGATCGCGTTCAAATATCATTCGGGCAAAATTCCGAATTGCCATGGGATCTTTTATACCTCCTCCGAATTCATTATAAACTTTTAGATCTTCAACAACCAGTACTTCTAGTCCATCATGCTGACTTCTATGAGCAGCTAAACGCTTCGCTTCGGACTCATGATTTTTAGCATAGACAATAAGAAGATCGGCGGAATTCGTGGCATGCAGATTTTGATTTTCTACTTTCTCGACAAATTCCGGTTTAGGAAAATCCTCCAGCAAGCTAAATGCTACGAATTCTTTACGAGTGCCCCCATTGGTTTGGTAATATTTACTGTTTCCTAGATTTTCTACTCTGAGTGAACTCACATTAATGGGGTCTGTTATATCCCAAACTATAACATCATCAGGAGCATTGTACAAATTATATCGCAAGGTTATATAGTTAGCAGCTGTATGATCACGTATAATGTATGAATTACCTCGGAATTCGTTTTTAACTCTCGCTTGAGCACTTATATAGTCGAGCCAGCCAAAACTTGTAGCACCCGTTGGACCATATTCCAATTCGAAATCAATGTTGTTAGAGCTTGCCGGGAAAGCAGAATTGATAACAATAGTTTGATAGGAAACATCTGCTGTGGATGACATTGGAATATTGGTCACCGGTTCGCTGAAATTTACACCATTGGCTGTCACTTTTAAATAGGTTGAAACAGGAGATCGAGCAGCAAATTGCAATAAAAATTTCACCTGACCTGACACAATCGGATTGCGAAAATTTAAGGTGCTGGAATAGTCCCTAGTCCTCTGTTCACGAAAATAATCCCCAAACCATTGTTGTCCACCACCATGTGCTAGATCTCTGAAGTTAAGTATGTTTTCATTATCCACTTCGTAATGAATAACCTCATCGATGTCATCATTAACAACATCAGGCGCCGAGGTAATATTATTTTCATTAACTCTGACAGCCGGTGTATTATCTATTTTGAGAAAAACGTATCCCTTCTCGTCGTAAATATTTATTTTCTCTGAATATAGCGACTTCTCTTCATCAGGATTTTCTTTATAGAGCCAGTCATTTTGATTTCGGCTATAAAAAAGAATAAATTCATCATCTTCAAATGAATTGTTGCCATTTCCACTAAAAAAGCCGGGTATTTGTTCTAAATCATCAAAAACCATATCCTCGAAGTTGATGGGATTTGATCCACCACCATTGGTATAAATTTTGATATGATTAGGGTTAATATTTGAAGGATTAAGATCCAATTCAGAACTGATATAGGCGGCATCTATTTTGTAAACGCCATTTTTACTGATGGCAAGTTTATAGATTTCTCCATCTCGTAATACTGAGTTGTTTTTATATTCAAAATCTCCTCTACTGCCCCCATCTAAAGTTCCACTTATTAATTGGTATTTAATTTTATAGTTTTCAATTTTATACAAAGTTCCATTTTCAGAATAGTATGGACTAAAACGTAATTTTGCCATAGGTTCTCTTTTGCCAAAATTATCAACATTCAAGGAAAGGTTGGTGGGAATTTCAGGCACCCATTCTTCTAAAAAATAATTTCTGGCAGGACTGGAAGACAAAATTTCTATTTCTGCATTTATAAAATGACCGGGTTCTCCTTCGATTACATGATAGATCCATATAGGTGAATAGGAATCGGAGTATAAGGAGGCATTTTCAAAAGGTAAATAGGTAGAATCATTGCCGGCCGAAATTGAAGTCCAAATAATTTTCTCCTCGAATTCTCCACCTTTTTGCGCCGTTGCGATCAAGGGCATTAGGAAAATGAGTATAAAAAAGTATATCTTTAAGTTCATATAGGTGAAAACTTATTTTTTTAAATAATGAATATCATAAGATACCAAAAATACGTTGTTGATAAAACGGGAACAGAATAACTGTATTGTTTGAATTTGTAAATATGGGGAAAATACACTTAAAAATTACTTATTGTTCACTAATAATTCTATGTTTTGCAGGATTTTCTATGTCCTTAAAAGCACAGGATCCCATATTCTCCCAATACGGTTCAGCTCCATTACAGATGAATCCGGCGTTTGCAGGATTAAATGAATCTACTACTATTGGATTGAATTACAGGAATCAATGGCCAAGCATTAGTCAGGCTTATGTGACTTATGCTTTGTACTACGATCAATATTTCAGTAAAATAAAAAGCGGTCTGGGTTTTCAACTTTTGACAGATAATGCCGGGCAAGGTTTGTATAGAACAACGAAAGCAACTGTCATGTACTCTTATAGGTTAAAGTTGTCTGAAAAATGGTACGCTAAGGGTGGATTTGAGGGCGGTATAATTAATACGCAGGTTGGATGGGATAAATTAACTTTTCCGGATCAGATAGACCCTATTTATGGTAGTGTTTCACCGGGAGGATTGCCGTATCCTAGCGCAGAACTACCGCCGGATCAACTTGCACAAACAAATCTGACGGTCTCTTTGGGTGGATTAGTATATAATGATCTGTTTTATATTGGTTTTTCAGCCAAACATATAAATTCTCCCTTTATTAATTTTTTCGAAACTAACGAAGTAGAAGGAGTGCGATTGCCCGTAAGGCTTACTTTTCACGGTGGAGCACAAATACCCTTAGATGGCTTCAGAGCCCGATCGAGAATTTTTGCATCTCCCAGTATAATGTTTTTAAAGCAAGGAAATGTTGGTCAGATAAATGCGGGGGTTCATTTTCAGTTAGACAGATTAATATTGGGAAGTTATTTTAGACAAACATTTAGAAATCCGGATGCTATAATTTTTATGGCTGGCATGAAAGTTGATATGTTTAGAATCATATATAGTTTTGATGCGACCATTTCAAAACTGACTTTGGGATCCGGCGGAGCACATGAAGTTGGAATATTGGTAAATTTTGGAAATCGCAAAGATTCTAAGTATGCAGATTGTCTTGATTTTGCAAGATAACTGCAATTTAAATGAAATATGTACGTTTAATTTTTACTTGACAAAAAATACTTTTTCAGTTAAAAAATGTACCGAAAGCTACTTTTTTAAAATTTAATGTGTATTTTTGGCGCACTAGAAAATGTTAATTATAAACCTTTATTAGAATGAACATGAAGATTGGAAAATTAGTGATTTTTGCAGCTATCGTAACATTGATAGCGAGCTGTAAGAATCAGGAGAGATCAGATACTACCGGTTGGGTGTATAATGATGAAAAATGGGGAGGCTTTGAGAAGCTGGATTATGAAGGTCAACCTACGGGACCCAATTTAGTTTTTATTGAAGGCGGTACTTTCACTATGGGATCAACTTCAGAAGATGTAATGCATCACTGGGATAATATTCCAAGGAGAGTTACTGTAACATCTTTCTACATGGATGAAACTGAGGTATCAAATATAGCTTACCGTGAATACATGCATTGGACAAGAAGAACTTTCGGTGAATCTTACAAAGAAGTATGGCGGGCTACATTGCCGGATACTTTGGTGTGGAGAGAGGGACTAAGTTATAATGAACCAATGGTAGAGACATATCTTAGACACCCTTCATTTGATCACTACCCTGTTGTTGGTGTAACATTCCGCCAAGCTGAAGAATATGCGAAGTGGAGAACTGACAGAGTGAATGAAATGATGTTAATTGAAAAGGGGATTTTGAATCCAAATCCTGAGCAAAAGGATGCTGATAACTTTAATACAGATGCTTATTTGGCAGGACAATATGAAGGTAATGTCCGTAAAAATCTTAAAGATCTTTCTACAGGTGGTGAAAGACCGGTGAAATTTGAAGATGGTATCATCATGCCGGATTATAGACTTCCAACAGAAGCAGAGTGGGAATATGCTGCTCTAGCTTTAAAGGGGAATCTTGAAAATCCTAATAATGAGATTATTACCGGTGCAAAAATTTATCCTTGGAAAGGCAATACAATCAGAGAAGTTCAGAGAAATAAGCAACAAGGTCAAATGTTGGCTAACTACAAGAGAGGAGCCGGTGATTACATGGGTGTTGCAGGTAAATTGAATGATAATGCTGCTTATACACATCCTGTAAGATCAGGAATGCCAAACGACTTTGGACTTTATAATATGGCAGGTAATGTAAGTGAATGGACAGCTGATATTTATAGACATGCGTCTTATTCAACTTTAATGGATACTAAGGAGAATGATTTGAACCCTTTCAGAGGTAACGAATTTGATATGTTAGTGAGAGATGAAGAGGAAAATCTTGTTGAAAAGGACAGTCTAGGTAGACTACAGAGAACAGCGTTGCCTGATTCTTTGGTAGCTGAGAGAGATAATTTTAGAAAATCGGATTTGAGAGATTATTTAGATGGTGATGAAGATTCATATGCTAGATATCAATATGGTGTATCATCCCTCGTGAATGATAGCTCAAGAGTTATCAAAGGAGGATCTTGGGCTGACAGAGCATGGTGGTTGTCTCCGGGTGCCAGAAGATTTAAACCTGAAGACAAAGCTTACAAAACTGTAGGATTTAGATTGGCCATGTCAAGAGTGGGTGGAACTAGCGAAGATTCCGGTAAAACCGGTAACGAGTTTCAGGCATCTAAGAAAAAAGTAAAAAGAGGTTACTAATTAGTCTCTGCAAGAAAAGCCCAATTACTGCGTTACTCTCGTATTTGAATCAGTCATTTATCTCTTATAAAATCCTTGGATTCAAATACTTCGAAAGCCTTGTTCTTGGACTTTTCTTATCAGAGACATCGTTAGAATAGAATTAAATTCCCAAAATAATATATATTACGGAGCTTTGGATGATAATCATTCAGAGCTCCTTTTGATTTTAGAGGATAAGTTAGATATTTGTACCGTCTAAATTTGAAACAATGACAACTGAACTATACAACATATTTCTCCGATCAAAGGGAGTAAGTATAGACACAAGAGAGGATTTGAAAGGCAAGATATTTTTTGCCTTGCCCGGTAAAAATGTCGATAGCAATACATTTTATAAAAGAGCATTCGAGAAGGGAGCCATCGCTTGTGTGGTCTCCGATAAGAGTTTGAAGGAAATAGCAAATTGTTATTATTTTGAAGATACTTTGGTGGCGCTTCAGCAATTAGCCATACGCTATAGAAAAGATTTTATGATTCCGGTCGTTGGGATCACCGGCTCCAATGGCAAGACAACAACTAAGGAAATTCTCTATAGTATTCTGAAAAACCAATTCCGTACACATGCCACAGCAGGAAACTACAATAATCATATTGGTCTACCGCTTACTATTCTTTCTGCCCCGCAGGATACTGAAGTTTTAATACTTGAAATGGGAGCTAATGCGCCCGGTGAAATTAAGACACTTTGTGAGCAAGGTCAACCAACTCATGGTCTCATAACTTCTATAGGGAGAGCTCATCTGGAAGGTTTTGGCGATTTAAATGGCGTGATAAAGACAAAATTTGAGCTTTTTGAATTTCTTGATAGGTCTGGAGGGCACTTATTTATCAATTTAATGGATAATAATATCAGGGAAAACAGGAAATTAGCGAAGCATGATATTTTAATAAATGAAAATGAATTTGCTGAAGCAAAAGTAAACTACAAAGTTGAAGAGTTAAATCCATTTGTAATTTTTAAAATTAAGAGTGCTGAAGACGAAATACAAATTAATTCTCGTCTTACAGGGAAGCACAATTGGATGAATATTCTGAATGCTATGGCTGTTAGCTTTACGTTGGGAGTAGATCTAAATAATATCAAATTAGGAATAGAAAATTATATACCGCAGAACAGTCGCTCTCAATGGGTTAAATATCATAATAGTTTGATATTGTTAGATGCCTATAATGCGAATCCTTCCAGTGTCAAATCTATGTTCAGTGATTTTGACGCCATGAATTCAAAGCGTCCAAAAATTGCCATATTAGGAGAAATGGCAGAATTGGGTAATGAGAAATTGCAAGCCCATAATGAATTAGTAAAGATGTTGAAAAATTCTAAAACGGTTCACAAATTTTTTCTCGTAGGCAAAATATTTGAGGGATTGGAAGGCTTAGACACCGATCAAGTATTTACATCTGCCTCGCATTTAAAGGAAAACTTGCCTGCCGATTTTTATGATGAAAACAATTTGATTATGATAAAAGGATCAAGGAGTGTAAAATTAGAGGAGTTATTCGATTCTAGCAATTTCGAATCTTTCGATAGCTTCGAGTAATTCGTCCGGAATGTCCCCTTGACTTGCTGCAAGATAATCCTGATAGCTACAAGCATAATATTGATGCTTTTTGAATTCGTCCTTTAGTTCAAAGGGAATTTCCATCCACCATTTTCCGCTTATATTTGATTTAAGAAATCTTAAATTGACATTGCCTATGCACTCTTCGATCGAGTATTCCTGAAATCCATCTAAATCAGCAGGCAAATTTTCCCCCGTTTTCTCTATTCCGTCCAGATGATACCATAATATTTGCAATGCAATTTCTAATTCTTTATTAGAGGATTTATCTTCCCAATCTATTAATTGAATATTTAAAAGCTTGCATTTCGAAGAACTACCCAGATGAAATGAAATTTGTGCTAATTCTTCGACTGTTAAGCCGCTGGAAGATATTTCTCCCGAGTCATCCAGTAATTCTGATGATTTTAACACAGAAAGAAAAATAGAAGCGGCATTGGTATTTCTAAGTGTGGACAAATAGGGAGTAGAATTGGATTTAATTTCTGCCAATCTATGAGAAATTGTATTGCACTCTGTGATCTTCTCTAGACAAGAATAATCAGACAGGTGTGATTGCTGTCCAAGAAAAGCTAAATTAAAAAAACTTTTTTTATCCGCATCTATCAAATGTTGGAGAGGATATCTTGAGTTTTCAAGGTTTAAAGCTTCTTCGAAAATTGAATAATTTAATTTTTGATCAATTAAAAGCAAGGCTTGATGAAACTTTTTAACAAAAAAAGACGATTTGTTAATGAAGATCACATTTAAATCAAGATCGATGTGTTTTTCTATTAAATGGAAAATATCATTGAGATTTTGTGTGTCGTAAAAAAGAAAACAGGTAGATTTTGAAAAAATATCAAACTTTATCTTGTTTATTTTCG
>CALCSX010000219.1 GCA_937894165.1 uncultured Saprospiraceae bacterium
ATAGCGAAATCAAGGGAAGTAAAGCGGATCACCCGGTGACGTCTGCGCAGGCCGGGTGTCGCGGGGCGGCAGATGCCCTCCTTCCCTTTAATAAATGAGCGAGGTTCGTATTTCCGTTTTTTCTTTATATTTTGGTGAAAAATTACCCGGAAAATATGAAAGAGTTGGTTAATGTGGTTTGTGCGGTAATCCGCAAAGGGGATAAAATTCTCGTGACGCAGCGGAGTGAAATGATGTCTCTCCCCCTCAAATGGGAGTTTCCCGGAGGGAAGATTGAGCAGGATGAGGATGAGCAGGTGGCTTTACATCGCGAGATTATGGAGGAGTTGAATATCAGTATTCGCATCGTGAGAAAATTGCCGACTTTCTTGGAGTTGGGCGAGGATTTTACCATCAATTTGATCCCTTTTCTGGCTGAATATGTCGATGGGGAAATTACCCTTGAGGAGCATCATGCCTATCGTTATATCCATGTGTCACATTTGGAGGAATTGGATTGGGCGGCGGCGGATATTCCGGTGGTCAGGGCGGTGATGCAGATGGATTTGCCTTCGGCGTTTTGAGGGCTTTCTACCCGTTATATGTTCTGTTCCATGTCATTCTAAAATAGCTCAGCGGTTAACAAGGAAGTTTATAGGGTTTATGAAGTTTATAGGGTTTATCCTATTATTCCAATAAAAAGTGAAACGATAAACAACACCGTGATAAACCGCGAAGCAATAAACTGCGCAGCATATAAACACCGAAGGGATAAAGCGCAGCAACAAATTTCCAAAAAACATCCCAAAATCCAAAAATTGACCGTATATTCGTCATAAATTGACGTAAAATGTATCAAAGAGCCATTGTGCACATGGATTTAGACTCTTTTTTCGTCTCAGTGGAGTGTTTAAAAAACAGCGAATTGAAGGGTTTGCCACTCGCCATAGGGGGGACAAGCCAGCGAGGAGTGGTAGCTTCCTGCAGTTATGAGGCGAGAAAATTTGGTGTTCACTCCGCCATGCCTATAAAAATGGCGCGGAGGATGTGCCCGGATCTCATCATCCTGCGGGGAGATATGGACAGCTATTCCCGCTATTCCGAACTGGTGACGGACATCGTGCGGGAGGAAGCGCCGCGCTACGAAAAATCGTCAATCGATGAGTTCTATCTCGATATCAGCGGGATGGACAAACACTTCGGCTGTTACAAATGGAGCAGTGAGCTGAGACAAAAAATCATCAGGGAGTCAGGCCTGCCTATTTCCTTCGGCTTGTCCGTGAACAAAATGGTGTCCAAGGTAGGTACGGGCGAAGCTAAACCTAATGGCGCTATGCAGATTCCGAATGGGGAGGAGAAAGGTTTTTTAGCCCCCCTATCTATAGCCAAAATCCCGGGCGTCGGCAAAGAGACCTACAAAAAACTGAGCTTTATGGGGGTGCGAACCATCAATCTGCTGAGTGAAATCCCCGTATTTCTGCTGGAGCGTGAATTCGGAAAAATGGGCCGATCGCTGTGGGAGAAAGCCAATGCCATCGACGATAGTCCGGTAGAGGCTTATGAGGAACAGAAATCCATGTCCAAGGAAACCACTTTTACAGAGGATACGCTGGATCTGGACTTTATCCGGCGCAAAATCCTGGCTATGACCGAAAGTCTGGCATTTGAACTGAGGCAAAAAGAGCGTTTAACCTCTGTAGTCACCGTAAAAGTGCGCTACGCTGATTTCAATACCTACTCGAGACAGTTGAAGATTCCCTACACTTCCAATGACAAGAATCTTATCGCCCACGCCCTGAAACTCTTTGAAGAATTGTATCAAAAGCGCCAGCTCATCAGGCTGATCGGGATAAAATTCTCCGGACTCGTGAACGGTTACTACCAAATCAATCTCTTCGATGATACGGAGGAGGAACTGAAACTGCTGCGGGAAATGGATCAAATCCGGAAACGTTTCGGTGCCGGTGCCATTCGCCGCGCTTCGGGCTTGTAATCCTCCCATTGAATTTCAAAGCACCTGACAAACTTATCCTCATGGGAACAATGCTTCTTGACAAAAAATGCTAACTTTGCAGTCGAATTCAAGTGTTCCAATGAAGAAATACCTATACATCATCTTTAGTTTGCTCCTGTTTCAGCAGGGGGCTCTCGCTCAACTTAGTGACGAAAAGGCGAATGTAATCAACAAATATATCCTCTATTCGAACGAGAATACTCATGGCATGCTCATCGTACATCGTCTGCTCGAAATCTACAATCAGGAGTTGAACAAATATGTCGATCTCGAGGGCTACCCCTTGAATTTTATCAGCAATGAGGATTTCGAAGAGAATATTTTTGAAGACAAGGAGCGAATGTATTATAGAATTTCACCCTATCAACTATTACGACAGGCGCGAAGTGGGGCAAATACCCTGCCCGCCGTTGAGAGGGACAGGTTAGATGCGCCGGCTGTGAGGATGAAAAGTATTGCCGATTCCCTGAACAATATACGTTTTCGCGTCGAGCAGAAGCTGGCAAACACCGATCTGGAAATAATGGACAATATAAAGGAGATCTATGTCCTACTGGAAAAAGGGGTAGAACTTTATGATAATTATGAGCTAGAGCGAAAAAAATTAAGCACAGCCGTTCAATCCATTGCGGCCCGCCCCAGTGGAAGTCAGGGACTGAAAGAAAATCTTCATGGACTCTTCTACGAGTGGGAAGAAAAGCTGCATCCTATTTTTGATCAACTGCGGAAAGAGGCTGACGTACCTACGCAAGAATTTCAGCAGTTTCAGATCAAAGGTAGAAAGTTCACCACAGCAGCCAAGGACTACCTCAAGAGCGAAGGTCTGTCAGAGGACAATGTCAAAAGGATGGAAGACGTGATTGCAAAAGTTGATCTCACCATAGCCCAAGTGGACGAGTACAGATCTAAGCCCTCTACACCCGAAAGCTACGGACAGTATGGAAATGCCTATTATTATTACAATGTAAAGGTCGCTTCCTCCGTCAACAAATACGGTACCGGCGCAGTCGCCGAGTTTAATTTGTGGCTGAAGGACAATGCACCCAATCTGCAATACCTCTTTGAACGACCACATTTCTACAAGGTGATATACCCACAACAGCGCGAAAAACTGGACGTTTCAGCCCTCAATGTACCCTCCAACGCCCCCCGAAGCATCGAAAACAGAACGGTGGTTATGTCCAAATCAAAAGTCATTAATGCCAGTGGCGATAAAATCCGGATTGAACTTTACGATCACCAGGAAATCGATGGTGATATCGTCTCTATCAATTACAATAATCGTTGGATAGTAAAAGAATATACTCTGCAACGTAAGCCGCGCATCCTTGTCCTTCCTGTCGAAAAAGGAGAAAACTTCCTCGTGCTTTTCGCCGAAAATCTAGGAGCCAAGCCCCCCAATACCATGGCAATTAAATATCTCGAAAATGGCGATCGAAAAACCATGATCCTTAACTCTGACTTAAAACAGAGCGAAATGATTATTATTCGATCGGCAGACTAGATTTTCCTTCTCATTGCCGCTTTACTCCTTTAGTATTATTACCTAATATTCAATTATTTATACATTACAAATAATTTATTGTTTGTTTTTCAGACATTTTATGACTGTTTTATTGTCACGTTTGACGAAAATGTTTTATATTTGACTTATAAATCGTCAAGGGATGATTTATTTTGAGTCACAATTAATTTTAGTAGGAAATTATCTAAAGAGCATGCTCGAGACACAGATTTCGAAGTAATACAGTATTTGGGCTTTTCTTACAGCGAGAAAATAAAACAGCAAAAGATGACAAGTAATCAATCAATTCAAGGACTGAGAGATTTGGAACAATCTCTCCTTATTGCCAAGTGGAATGCCAATGATTTAATTGGTCACACCGGCTATTTTATTAGAAAATTACTGGATACAGAGCGAAGTTACGTACGCAATGTCCGTATGCGGGTTCAGGACAATGATGAACATGGGAATTTACCCAATATCTTCTGGAAATCCCTAAATGATTTAACGGATTTCCTGATCACGCTTTACAGACATGATTATATCAAAAGAGGCGTGTTGGACAATTGCCTCAAGTCGATAGGCGTGTTTGCCGAGGCGACAGAAACGGAGATGAAACCTCTGGCACGAATGGCGGGGTGATTTATAATGGTTAATTATTAATGGTTAATGGTTAATTCAATAACGAATTAAAAATTACGATTACGTCAGTCAGTGATATCTGTGGGCGGGAGTGCCCCCTTCAGGGGGTTAGGGGGCGTGACGAGCCATTTATAATGGTTAATTATTAATTATTAATGGTTAATGGTTAATCAATTACGAATTAAAAATTACGAGCCATTTATAATGGTTAATTGTTAATGGTTAATGGGCGCAAATTCCTGGGTTCAGAGGAATCTGCGGGCGGCAGTGCCCCCTTCAGGGGGTTAGGGGGCGTGACGAGCCATTTATAATGGTTAATTGTTAATGGTTAATGGACGCAAATGCCTAGGTTCAGAGGAATCTGCGGGCGGGAGCGTCCCCTTTAGGGGAATTTGGGGCGTGACGAGCCGTTAATAATGGTTAATGGTTAATCAATTACGAATTAAAAATTACGATTACGTCAGTCAGTGATATCTGCGGGCGGGAGCGTCCCCTTTAGGGGGAAGATACCAATTAAATTTGGAATTGCCTTTAATCTTATCAGAGATTTAACCCATTGCGTCGTTGCAAATACTCTCCATGGCTTAGGCCATGTATGCGTTTTGCGTCTCGCGCTGGGGCAAATCTCAAGATAATCTTTTTGACATCCCAAAATTTAATTGGTATTGGGGACGTGACGATCCGTTAATAATGGTTAATGATTGCTGGGTGCAAATTTCTAGGTTCCGCGTAGGGATAAATCGTGATTGAATCCAAATCGTGATTTGACCAGCGGGTTTTTATCCCCTGATTTCTCATTCCTGATTTGATCATCGTGAATTTGACCGTCGTGGATTTGACCGTCGTGGATTTGGATGCTGTGATTTGACCCAAATTGTGATTTGACCCAAATCCTTGTCCGCGGATGATTTGTCTGTCGGGATTGTCCTAAATCGTGATTGTCATGTCATACCGAGATCTTGGATTTGTCATTCATGATTTGACCAGCGGGTTTACCCGTCGTAATTTGTCCCGACACGATTATGATTTAAAATTAATGGATGGTAAAAAAAACTGATCAGTGCATATCTCAAGTCACAGCTATTATTCCTTGCGGTATGGCGTCATGTCACCCCAACAACTGGTAGATGAAGCAGTGGCTGCCGGTCTGGACACCGTCGTTTTAACAGATATCAACAACACCTCCTGCGCCTATTCCTTCCTGAGAATGTGTAAAAAGGCTGGCATCAAACCCATTTTAGGTATAGATTTTCGAAAAGAAGACGGCTTCCTCTACCTCGGCATAGCCAAGAACAGAGAAGGCTGGCGAGAGCTCTGCGCTCATCTCACCCGGCATTCGCTGTCCGGAAAGAAAATGCCGGCTACCGCCCCGGAATTGAAAGATTGTTATTTTATCTATCTCACGCCTCCCAAACCCTTGGCACAGTTTTCCGAAAACGAGTTTCTGGGAATTCGCAGCAGAGATATCTCCCGATTGCACCGCTCAGAACACTTGAAATACCGGGACAAATTAGTCGCTTATTGCCCCCTTACTTTCCGCAACAAAACGGATCATAATATTCACCGCTTGCTTCGATGCATTGACCTCAATATTGTCCTTAGCAAACTAGAGGAGACTGAAGTCGCTCCCGCCGAAGATTTGATAGGATGCACCCAAGTCGAAACACTGTTCCAACAGTATCCGGAGATCATCCAGAATACTCGTACTCTCTTGCAATGCTGTTCAATAGATGTCCCCGATGACGAGATTTTCAATAAAAAATCCTTCACCCATTCGATTCATGACGATCAGGTACTAGTAGAGAAGCTGGCCCGCAGCGGCTGTGAGCGCAGATACGGCTTGAAACACAAAAAAGCCAGGCAGCGGCTAGAGAGCGAGCTGAAAGTAATTAAACAACTCGGTTTTTCAGCCTACTTCCTGATCACCTGGGATATAGTCCGCTATGCGCGAAGTGCGGGTTACTACCACGTAGGCAGGGGCAGCGGAGCCAATTCGATAGTGGCCTACTGTTTGGAAATTACAGATGTCGATCCACTCGAGCTGGACTTGTACTTCGAGCGATTCATCAATCCCCACAGAAGCTCTCCCCCCGATTTTGATATTGACTTCAGCTGGGACGAGCGGGATGATGTTACAGATTACATTTTCAAGCGTTACGGTAGCGAACATACCGCCCTCCTGGGAACATATAACACCTTCAAAGGCAAGTCGATAGTTCGGGAATTGGGCAAGGTTTTCGGATTGCCGAAAGCGGATATCGATGTACTGGTAGACGAACCGAACGCGCAGGAAAAACACCATGTTTTTGCCAAACACATCTTCAAATATGCCGAAAAGATAGCGGGATTCCCCAATTATCTGGGAATTCATGCCGGAGGAGTGCTGATTTCGGAAAAACCACTGAATTATTTTACCGCTCTGCAGATGATGCCCAAGGGCTTCCCTATCGTGCATTTCGATATGTACGAAGCCGAAGATATAGGCTTTCACAAATACGATGTGCTGAGCCAGCGCGGCCTTGGTCATATCAAAAACGCCATCGACATCATCAGAGAGAATAAGGGTCAACAGTTGAATGTTCACGACATCGAACGAATCAAAAACGATCCCAAGGTAAAAGCACAACTCCGATCGGGACAGTGCATCGGCTGTTTTTATATTGAGTCTCCGGCAATGCGCGGGCTGCTGAGCAAGTTGAGATGTGACAATTACACCCATCTGGTCGCTGCCAGCTCCATCATTCGACCCGGTGTGGCTAAGTCGGGAATGATGCGGGAATATATTATCAGGTCACATCAACCGGAAAAGTGCATTTATATCCATCCCGTATTCGAGGAACATCTGGCTGAAACTTATGGCATCATGGTCTATCAGGAGGATGTTATGAAAATAGTCCACCATTTCGCCGGTCTGGGACTCGATGAGTCTGATGTGCTGCGAAGGATTATGACGGGAAAGAAAAAAAGCTCAGATACTTTCCGAAATCTCCACGATAAGTATTTTAAAAACTGTGCAGAGCGGGGCTATTCCAAGGAATTGGCAGATGAGGTCTGGCGGCAGGTGGAGAGTTTCAGCGGGTATTCCTTCTGCAAGGCGCATTCCGCCAGCTTTGCCGTGGAGTCCTTCCAGAGTCTCTATCTAAAAACCTATTTTCCCCGGGAATTTATGGTGGCGGTAATCAATAATTTTGGAGGCTTTTATTCTACGGAAGTCTATGTCCACGAATTGAGAATGTGCGGAGGCATCATCCATCCTCCCTGCGTCAATAATAGCCGTTATCTCACCCACATCACCGATGCGGATGTCTATATTGGCTTCATTCACCTTCAAAATCTGGAGAGAAAAATTGCCCTTCACATCGTCGAAGAAAGATTCAACAATGGTCCTTTCAAAAGCCTCAACGACTTTGTGCAACGCATCGACATCGGCCGCGAACAGCTTGACATCCTCATTCGTATCGGCGCCTTTCGCTTCACCGGTATGAACAAATATGAGCTGATGTGGGAGAAAAACTCAGTTCACAACCCCGATATAAAAAATTATGGACAAGCCTGGCTTCTCCATGACAACTCTAACACTTACGAAATTCCGAAACTCCAAGAAGGCATCTATGATCAGGCCTTCGATGAGATCGAGCTGCTGGGCTTCCCCCTCTCCTCTCCCTTCGATTTGATCAATGAAAAACCTGCTGATATTATTCTAGTAAGTCAACTCCCCCGCCTCTTAGGAAAGAATGTCCGAATGCTAGGGTATTTCGTAGCCCGAAAACATGTTACCACAGTGAGAGGAGACCATATGAACTTCGGCACATGGCTAGATGAAGAAGGATTTTTCTTTGATTCTACACATTTCCCCGATTGCCTGAAAAAATATCCTTTCAGAGGCGGCGGCTGCTACTTAATTCAAGGTAAGGTGGTGGAAGACTTTGGTTTCTTCAGTGTCGATGTGATTGAAATGACGAAATTACCCTATGTAAAGGATGGAAGGTATTAAAAATGCATTATTTTTAGCTATTTTTACTAAACTGCAAGATGAAAAGCAACCTCTACTATTTTGGAATCGTAATAGTATGATAAACCCTAATAATTTTTGAATTATGAAATACTCACTACTTTCATTAATGTTTTTGATGCTTTTTGCTTGTAAAAAAGAATCGGCGGATATTTTCAAGAATGAAACACAATCTCTAGATGTAGAGCATATTATTTCCATTGGGCAGGAGGTGGTGATACAAGACGGAGGAAATGAATTTAAAATTAAATTTGATCAATTAGTTGAGGAATTCCGATGCCCGACAGATGTGGATTGCTTCTGGGAAGGCAGAGTTATCATTCAACTTCTCGTTAATGATGAACACCCAATTCAGATGGCAGATGCTGCATGGGAAATGGAAAATGGGACCAATCTTGAGCCTATTGCAACATTCGAGGATTATACGATCGAATTATTGGAGGTGAATTATGGAGAGGAGGAAAATTATAGCAAAGCGGAATTTTATTCCATTAAAATTATTGTAACAAAATCGTAGAGACGTTGCACTGCAACGTCTCTGCACTGCAACGTCTCTGCACTGCAACGTCTCCGTACTACAACGTATCATTTGCAAGGCAAACCACTCTCCGAATACATAAATAAAAAAAATCAGAATGAAATCTTCCCAATTAATCTCGAGTTCACTACTCAAGCCGAAAAGAATCATTAGATTTTTCACCATCCTGACTTTTGTTCTCGCAATAATCTTTGGAATAAACGGCTGTACAAAAGAAGATTGTACAGAAATAATTAATAATGATTGTCTCTGTCATGAAATTTACGATCCTGTCTGCGGCTGTAATGGAAAGACCTACGGGAATTCATGTGAGGCGGAGTGTTATGGGATAAGGAAATACAAGAGGGGGGAGTGTAGGTGATCTCGTAGAGACCTTGTACTGCATCGTCTCCGAAGGGCCGCGTCTCTATTCAATTTATTGGATCATAAAGCCTATAAACCAATAAAAAAATTTATCTACTTTCCAATTCTGTGGATTGTTCAAAATGTAATTTTCTTTTATAAGATATTCATCATGATCTCTGATAATTCTATCATGAAATCTATCTTGCCATTTAAAATGCAATTCGGGAAATTGTCGGTTAATTGTCTTGGTGCATATAGATTTAAAAGAACGGATGATAGTAGATGCCGAACCCGGTTTAGGTGAAATATTGGACATAAATTGATTTTTGTTAATGTCGATTTCATCATTTGATTTTATTGTAGAGACGTTGCACTGCAACGTCTCAATAGGCATCGTCTCCACAGGCAACGTCTCTTCAGCAACAAAACAATCAATTTCATCTGACGTATTAAACAAAGAATCATCCAAAACCAATATCCCATGCAAATGATTAGGCATCACCACAAATTCGCCCAAACCTACATTTGAAAAATGATCAGGTATTTCCTTCCAGAATTGATGGACTATATTACCGGTATTATTTAAATTCATTTGACCACCAACACATTCTCCAAAATGGCATAACCTGTCCTTCACGCAGATGGTGATAAAATAGAATCCCCCATTTCGATAATCCCAATTTTTCAAACGGCTAGATTCAATGCGATATTTGTTTTTGAAAAGAGCCATGCCAAAGAAAATATATTAATAAATTATGTCATATACCTTCAAATTTATTAATTTTTGATATAATTAAATGTAAAATACCAATATTGAATCCTTTTCTTTAAAAAAATCTTAAACAATGTTAAATATTCAAGGATTTGAATTGAATATATCATTAAAGGAGACGTTGCAGTGCAACGTCTCTACGATAAAACATTGATCCCGCTGGGATCGAACCCATGCCTTTTTTAATTTATTCCCCTCCCACCCAAAAAAACTTCTCTGTCACAACCCATCACCAATTCTAAACGTATTATATTTAGCTAAAATTTATAGGATGAAAACCACAACATTACTACCTGATTCGTCAATCACTTCGAAAAACATTTCTAGATTCCTCACGCTTCTCACTTTAATGCTGGGTTTGTTCTTTGCGATGAATGGCTGCGAGAAGGACAACTGCAAGGAAGAAAAAGATAATGACTGCATTTGCACAATGGAATACGATCCGGTCTGTGGATGTAATGACAAAACATATGGAAATGCTTGTGAAGCAGAGTGTCATGGGATCACCAAATATGAAACAGGTGAATGTCAATAATCATTTTAAAATAAACTAATTATGTTCAAATTCATTAAGTTATCACTCGCTTTGACCGTTATGGCCTGTTTTGCCTTTCAGTGTGAGGAAGAAACCATACTAAGCAATAAATGGCAAGTTACAGAATTGCATTTGACCAATCCGGATACAACAATAGTTCCCGATGAGGAATACATCCTTATTTTCAATCCCGACAATACCTATTCTATTAATTTGGACATCAATAATTGTTTTGGAGATTTTAAAGTTACCGGGAAAGATAAAATAGAAATAGGCAGTGGTGGCTGTACTGAGGCTTGCTGTGACAGTGATTTAGCAATTGAAATTTTCGAGAAAATTATGGCTTCAGATCAATATTTTGTTTCAAATAACGACTTGAATTTGAGTTCTGATGGCTTTTGGATAGACTTAATCAGGGTTGATTAATTGCGGTAATAATATATTGATAGTCTAAAGTGGAATTATCTACTCCGATATCATCGAAACCTGCATTTTTCAATTGCTCCACCACCTGCCGATATTCGAGTTTATAATTATCATCGGGACCAACGAAGGTTTGATTTTTCTTGAAGTCAATTATCACAATTTTACCCTCTTGCTTCAAAGCTGCTTTTAATTTCTGAAAGTAAACCGATCGGTTCGATAGGTAAGCTACTGTATTTACAATAAGTATAATATCGACTTCCTCCGCCTCTAATCCCGGATCATCTGACTTTACTAAACGTATTTCAAGTCTTTCTTTAAAGTTCTCAGGCAGTCGCTCCTTTGTTTTTTCCATAAATGAAATTACCGTAGTATCAATTTCCAGAGCAATAACTTTTTCGGCTCGCGGCAGCATCCTAAAGCTAAAAAATCCGGTTCCTGCGCCCAAATCTGCTACGACTTTGTCCGACAAATCTCCTAATTCTTGCAGAACAGTATTGGGCTTCTGCCATAATACTCTATTCGTTTCTTCGTCCGGAACGACTGTGATATTTGTTTGTATCGAATCCTCCACCTTCGTGTAATCCCGTGTGCCTGCTTCATCCGAATTGCCGCAGGAGAAAATAAAAGTGGCCAACGTTAAAATGCAATAGTAGAAATAGCTCTTCATGCGCCAAAGTTAAATTTTTGAAGCCATAGAATCTAGAAAGTCAGCTATCTTTTTTCTCATTATGGAAGGGGAACAAGTAAAATCATTCGCAATAATGGCAAATGCTACTTTGCCGTTTTTCCCGTCAAAAACACCTGTATACGCTCGCACCCGACCTATAAAACCACTTTTTAACCGAATATTGCCTCTCAAAGGTGAATTTAAAAACATACTTTTCACTGTACCTTCATTGCCACCCGCCGGTAGCGAGGCAATAAACACTTCCCCACTAAGAGGATCTATCGCACTTTTTCGTAATATCTGCGCCATCTGATTGGCTGATACACCGTTTCTTCCCGATAGTCCTGATCCATCTTCCTGAAAAAAGCCCTCCATATTTACTCCCCGCTGCTCCCAATGTCGCTTTATCACATCCACACCGTCTGTCCCTAATTGAATAATCCCAAACATCTTACCCAATTTCATCGCCATTGCTTCAGCAAATAAATTCACACTTTCCTTGTTGGTGTATTCCACGTACTTCTCCAGTGGAGGAGATTTATGCTGCCAAACAGAATACCGCTTCTGTTTATCACTTTTATAAATTACTTTAACCGCACCCTTCACTTTTATCCCGGAAACTTCCAGTAGTGCACGCAGCCATTTGCCCAAATAATTCGGAACATCAGGAATAGCGCCTTTTATGACGAAATTAGTTACTCCGGCGGGTATTGTACCTCGTACAATTCCTTCTTTCGCATAAGGTGGGGCAAAAATATAAGCATTATCACCACTTGAAGGAGAAGCAGTACGTACTTCGGATTTCAAATTCAAATCGAGAAAATCCGGCTCCTTCCTAACGATATTCACTATCCCCCCTACTGCTGTTGTCCGACCCAAATATAGTCTGTACATATTATCGAAAATCGAAACTCCCCACACCCCTGCAGCGTAATAATTACCCAAATCATGATATTCCCACCTTCTTGGAACTGCATCTGTCCCATAATAAGATGCATCTATGACAATATCCCCGGTGATTTCTTCTACATTGAGATTTTTTAAGCTTAAAATGAGCGACCGCTCTACTTCGGTTCGACTAAATCCCGGCTCATCTTTGAAATAGGAGGACATAAAGCCCGGATCGCCATCCGAGTAAAAGATCAGGTCGCCACTAATTCGGCCCTCCTCGATTTTTCCGGTATATTGAAGTTCATTGAGGAAAGTAAACCCGGCACCCAACTTTTGCAGAGCTGTAGCTGTTGTAATCGTTTTCATAGTAGAGGCCGGAGTCATGCTCATTTTGTCATTGAAGGATGCGAGTTTCTCGCCCGAGTCCAGCGCTAGAAAGCAAATGCCGACTCTCCCACTCTCCAAAACCTTATCGCCTGCGAATGCTTGAATGACAGACTCAATATTCTGTTGGGCGGAAAGAACGGAAGTAGAAAGTAAAAACAATATTATTTTCAAAATCCCCATTTTTCCTCTTTTATATCTATGGTTTCAAGGGCGATATGAAACAGTGCATCCCCGGGATAAACAACAGGGGTATTGTTATGCCCAATAATATAGCCATCTCTTTTCGCCAAAATTTTCTTTTTTAAAGTCCCATAGGGATCGCAAACTTCTCCTAGAACGTCACCCTTTTTAACAAAATTGCCGGATTTAATTCGACAGAAGAAAATTCCTCCCGTCGCAGCCCTGATCCAGGATGTTTTATCACAAATCTTGGAATCATGCGCTTTTTCAATATTTTCCGCGTCAATCATACCCAATGAATGTAGGACTCTACGCGTACCCGCAATGGCCTCCTTAATGGAAAATTCATCCAATCGTAAAGACTCTCCTCCTTCATAAATAAGTATCGGAATGCCGTCTAAATGGGCAATTTTCCGCATGGAACCTCGTATAAGATTCATCTTGAGCAGAAAGGGAGCTCCGAAAATCTTGGCCAAATCGTAGGCTTCTTTATCTTTTTTGGTACATCTGATCTGGGGATAATTATACCTGTTTTCACCGCCGCAATGATAGTCAATGCCCAAATCTATCAAGGGAAGTAACTCGTTATTGATGGTTCTGGCTACGCGCGAAGCCAAGGAACCATTGACGATGCCCGGAAAAGACCTATTCACATCCTTTCCATCCGGTACAGCTCGGGAAAAATTGATAAAGCCGTAAACATTTAATAATGGTGTGGCAATTACAGTCCCACATTTCAATTTATCAAATAATTTCTCGACGATCATCCTGCGTACCACTTCCACCCCATTGACCTCATCACCGTGCATTCCACCGGAAAGCAAAATGGTGGGTCCATCTACTTTTGACCTATACACATGCGCATGGATAAAAATATTATTGCCGGTCGGAATTTTTCCCACACCTAGATTGGCTACCTTTGATTGGCCCGGTAAGACTTCTATTTCACCAATTTTCATCTTATTAATTAAATACGATTCTTAAATTTATATTCCAAGTGACGAACAATTTCATCCGCAACATTTATCCCTGTGATAGTCTCTATACCTTCCAGACCCGGACTTGCATTGACTTCCAAAATTAATGGTCCTCTGTCACTGCGCAATATATCCACTCCGGCTGAATCTAATCCAAGAATTTTGACTGCCTTGACCGCCGCTTCCTCTTCTTCAGGATCTAAAGTGATTTTAATCGCTGTTGCTCCCCGATGAAGGTTGGATCGGAACTCTCCCGGCTTGGAAATACGTTTCATACTGGCTACCACTTTCCCTCCCACTACAAATGCCCTGACATCACAGCCCTTCGCTTCCTGGATAAACTCTTGAATGATGATCTTCTGTTCCACCTTGTTAAATGCTTCAATGATTGACTCTGCATTTTTGTGTGAGTCAGCAAGAATCACCCCCAAGCCATGCGTTCCTTCCAACAACTTTATTATCATAGGCACGTCCAGTTCCTTCAAAATCACATTGTGATCGTAATACAGAAAACTGGCCTGAATTGTCTTAGGGATTTTCAAACCTCCCTGTGTTAATAATTGCATGCAGTGCAGCTTGTCCCGCGCTCGAAGCAAAGCATCCCCACTCACCATCGTAGTCACCCCCATCAGCTCAAACTGTCTAATTATCGCAGCGCCATAGCTCGTCACAGTAGACCCAATCCTAGGTATGATAGCATCATAATACCGCAATTTAAATCCTTCGTAGTCAATTTCATTCCTCTCGGAATCCAAAATTAAATTGCATTTAAGGTGATCTATAATCTCAGGTCGGTGCCCTCGCGCTCTACAAGCCGCAGCTATGCTTTGTGTTGAGTACAGCGCACTGTTTCGTGACAAAATGCCAATTTCCATAGAAATTAATTATTAATTGATTTAATTTTCGAGTAATCTTCCTTTTCTTTCAATTCATCGTCGCTCAATTGCTCTAAATCATCGTTTGAATACGCTAATATGATAAAATTATTCCTTACGCATCGTTACTTATGTCTATATCTTTACCAAATTGTTTAATAAATATAAATCTATTCTACCATCAACATAATTATAAACAAAGTTTTCTAAATTTATCCCGCTATTCCACCCTATCAAGTGAAAATAATATATAATTAATTTACAATATGTTAGAAAATATTTCCTTGGGATCGAAAAAGGTTCACAATGCCTGGGCAATGTTCGATTGGGCAAACTCTGCCTATGCGCTCATAATTACAGTAGCTATTTTCCCCCCTTACCTGCTCTTTCATCTCACGGAGGAAATAAAATTTCTGGGAATTGTGTTGCAGCCCGCTTCAGTCATGAGTTTTGCGATAAGTATTGCTTATTTTTTGATTGCATTCATTTCTCCGGTGATTGGAGGAATAGCAGATTATAGTGGTCGGAGAAAGTTTTTTATGAAATTTTTTACCTATCTCGGGGGAATATCTTGTATTTCCATGTTTTTCTTTAACTCTTTTGATACGGTATGGATAGGATTATTGGGATTTATTCTGGCAACGATTGGCTACAGCGGCTCTTTAATGGTTTACAATTCTTTTTTGCCTCTAATCACGATTGAATCTAATTTTGACAAACTGAGTGCGCGCGGGTTTACTTACGGATATATTGGCAGTGTGCTTTTATTAATAAGCTGTTTGGTGGTGATCACCTTTCCTACGACATTTGGCATGCCGGAGGTAGGTACCATGCCAGTGCGCTTAAGTTTTCTGGCTGTTGGCCTCTGGTGGATAGGCTTTGCTCAGATCCCGTTTAAATATTTGCCGGAAGGCGGGACACAAAAGATAAACAGGCAAGTCCTTCAGAAGGGCTGGGTAGAAATATTAAAGGTGAGAGGTTGGCTGAGCGAAATGAAGTTTACTAAGATGTTCCTAATCACATTTTTTGTATACACAGCAGGTGTACAAACTGTCATGTTTTTAGCTACCACCTTCGCTGAAAGTGTGCTCAACATGGGAACTTCCAAACTCATTTTATTGATACTTTTGTTGCAAATCATCGCTATCGGAGGCGCCTACCTATTTGCCTACCTTTCAAAAATCAAAGGGAATATTTTTTCAATACAAACCATGTTGGTCATTTGGGTAATTATCTGTGTCCTGGCATATCATGTTACGAAGGAATTGCAGTTTTACTTCATCGCTGCCTTGGTGGGTTCGGTCATGGGTGGCATTCAGAGCCTTTCCCGATCAACTTTTTCTAAATATATCAATCACAAACCTAAGGATGTAAGTTCCTTTTTCTCCTTCTACGATGTTTTGGAGAAAGTAGCTATTATCCTTGGTACCTTCAGCTTTGGGCTTGTCAATCAATTAACCGGAAACATCCGCAATAGTGTGATCATTTTGGGCGTATTTTTTGTGCTAAGCCTTATCCTTACCTTTAGATTGAAAATGGTAAAAGAAGATCCGGTTGAATGATAAAATCTTAATGAGGTCACTGAGCGGAGTCGAAGTGCCGGCTGCAATATAATAAACTCATTGCATACTTGTAAAAGAGGTCTTTGCGTTAAAACGCCGGCTAGAACAGCAAGAAAGAGTTCGTTGA
>CALCSX010000220.1 GCA_937894165.1 uncultured Saprospiraceae bacterium
GCTCTTTGTGCCTTCTTTGTGCCCTTTGTGGTTAAAATTGAAACATAGTCGAGGGGAAACTACAATAAATTCCAATTTTGTTACTCTTTCAATTTTCATACAACGCGTGACCCAAAACGCATAATTTAAAATCATAAATAATAGATAATCAATGCTAATTATTTCAAACGATGACGTAACGAACAAAACAGGAAAACATAATATTTCAAATCCATAGTTTAGACTTTGCAATTTGGATTAAATAAAAAAGACCACCCGGGGAGGGTGGTCAACGAACAATAAACCTAACTCAAGAATAGACGAACATCCTTGACTCTTTATTAATCTACATTATCATGTAGAAACCTATTTTCTCTTTTGATTTCTGAATCATCATCATTGCTAATCATCCATCTGGATTGGCTGAATTCTGATGAGTGTGCAACCTCCTCTAGTACCACTCCTCTCCTTTCATATGCCGGCACATTTTCCAACTGCATTATAGCAGGTAAACTATTTAGTTTCAACAAATTAGGTCGCGTATTTAGTTCCCGCTTGCGAATTATCCTTTCAGGGCGAGATCTGATCTCTTCCTCAACCTCCATTTCTACTTTCTTCACATATGGCTCATCAGTTTTACCGCTAACCTGCTCCACTGCCTCTGATTTATAAGTTTCAGATTCGAATTCTACCACATTCTTTAATGGCTCATCCAAATTTACCTTTTTTACTTCCTCAACTTGTGGTACGATCGGTTCATCAAGCTTCATTTGAACCGGTTTCTGATTTGTCTCAACTATTCTGTTCGACTTTTTTCTATTGTCAAAACCTGTTGCAATAACTGTTATACTGATTGCTTCACCAAGCGTTTCGTCGATACAATTTCCCCAAATCAAATCCGTACCATACCCTGATTTCTCCTGAACATAGTCAGTAATCTGAGAAATCTCATCCATTGTAACCTCATTCGTTCCTGAGCTGATATTCAATAAAATATGCTCTGCACCTGAAATATCATTATCTTCTAATAAGGGTGAGTTTAACGCACAGGTTACCGCTTCTATTGCTCTGTTAGGACCTTCCGCTGTTGAGGTGCCCATGATAGCTACACCTGAGTCTCTCATCACCGTATTCACATCTTCAAAGTCGACATTTACATATCCCGGAACTGTGATTATTTCAGCTATACCTTTTGCCGCAGTTGTCAAAATATTATCCGCTCTGGAGAATGCCTCAGATATCATCAGGTTACCGTGAATTTCTCTTAATTTGTCATTAGAGATTACTATTAAAGCATCAACATTCGCCTTCATATCCGCTAAACCCTCCACTGCAAACGTCGCTCTTCTCTTTCCTTCGAATAGAAAAGGTAATGTAACTATACCAACAGTTAATATATTCATCTCACGCGCCAGCTTGGCAATGATAGGAGCTGCACCTGTTCCTGTTCCACCACCCATACCGGCAGTGACAAATAACATTTTAGTACCATCGGACAGAAAATTTCTCACATCCTCCACAGACTCAATACAAGCTTGTTTCCCAACATCGGGCTTTGAACCCGCTCCCCTTCCTTCCGTTAAGTCAGGCCCCAATTGTATCTTAGTGGGTACTGGACTCATCTCCAATGATTGATTATCTGTATTGCAAATTGCAAAATCAACCCCAATAATTCCCTGACGGTACATAAAGCTTACAGCATTACTTCCTCCTCCGCCTACGCCGATGACTTTTATTATTGATTTTTCTTCTTGTGGTATAGCAAACTCCATCATAATGATTTTTTTTGTTGTGATTGAACGGAAAATTATCTTAAATCTGAATCAGGTTCTCCTTCGAAAAAGTCCTTAGCTGAGTCGAAAAACTTCTTGAAGAAGTTAGACTTATTGGCATTATTCCCTTTCTCCTCCGGATTCGATGGCTTCGTATTTTCAACTTCTAGTTTATTTACCTGGATTTTTTGCTCAGGCTTATTTATTTCTCTCGGCTCAACTCTTTGAATTGATTCAACAGCTGTCTCAACAAGTTCCGGCTTTCTGATTTCCCTTTTGATCTCCATTCCGAACTTAGGATTCGGCGATGTTAAAGCATTCACCAGTAAACCTACAGCTGTAGAATAAACAGGGCTTGAAAGTACTTCTGGATAGCCATGAGCCAGATGATCAACCGGGTAGCCTACTCTAGCTGACATACCGGTGTGATACTGTGTCAAAATATCTATGTTTTTCAATCTTGAACCACCACCTGTGAGTACTATTCCGCAAGTCAAATGCTCCTCTAAGCCTGATCTTCTTATTTCAGAATAGATATAATCTAATATCTCCTGCATTCTAGCCTGGATAATTAAGGAGAGATTCTTTTCAGATATTTCTTTAGCCTCTCTTCCTTTATGTCCCGGGATAGTGATTATTCTATTGTCAATAACCTCATCGGAAAGAGCTGACCCAAACTTCAACTTCAATTTCTCAGCTTGCTGAAGCATTACAGTGCAACCTTCCTTAATATCTTTCGTAATAATGTTTCCACCTATTGGAATAATAGCAGTATGTCTGATAATTCCTTCACTATAAATAGTTAAATCTGTCGTACCGCCTCCTATATCTACCAATGCAACTCCTGCTTCTTTTTCCTCTTCGCTAAGCACTGCTGCTGCAGAAGCTATCGGCTCCAAAGTCATTTTTGCAATCTTAAGTCCCGCTTTCTCAAAACACTTATTGGTATTCTGTAAAGTCATTAAAGGACCGGTAACAATATGAAAAAGCGCTTCTAACCTGATGCCCGGCATACCTATAGGATTGGTAATACCTTGCTCATTATCTACCGTATATTCTTGAGGCAACACATGAAGGATCTTATCACCTGGAGGCAATACCAGCTTATGCATATCGCTCACTAATCTTTCAATATCAGCTTTGGAAATTTCATCATGGGAATTATCTCGCATTAATATCCCTCTATGCTTCATGCTCTTGATGTTCATGCCTGCAATGCCGACATACACCACCTGAACTTTAGCATCAAGTTTGCGCTCGATTTGTTTCACCGCATCAGAGATGTTTTTAACCGTTTTTTCAATATTTGAAACGACCCCACGTAACACGCCTTCCGATTCAATATTGGAATAAGCCAGAATTTCAACTTTGTCATACTCTGTCATTCTTCCGGCTATAACAGATATTTTGGTAGTTCCTACATCTACCGCGACGATCACGTCACTTAAATCTCTATTTCTATACATATTTTCCATAAGCTATATTATTATTACGGTACACTATTACTTAATCTATTTTTCTTTCAGCGATGACTTGACCCTTGATTTTTAAATTGAATGAACTGTATTTCGTCCATCCTTCATAAGCCAAACCTTCTAAATAAAATATTTTCAAATTCTCAAACTTATCCTCCAAATCCTCTACAGATCCTAATATTATTTGTTGATCCCCCACTTTTGGGATTAATCTAAACTCACCAAACTCATCGACATATATTTGTTCTATCATCGCATCCCAAAGCTCATCCTCTAAAATAAATTCGACTAATCTGAAAATTTCATTGAATTTATAAGTTTCAGTTGCCATTAATTCAGTCTTGAATTGTGGCAAATATCCTGTCACAATTGGAATCCTTGGTGAATAATGGCGGGAAGTTTTAAAAGCCACACCATTTCTGTCTACATAGTAACTATTGCCACTATTCTCCATAACCCTCAAAAAAGGATCTCTCTGGAAAACTTCAACTTTCAATTCTTTATTGGCATCCACAAATACATCCGCTCGTTCAATAAGTGGTTCTTTTTCTAATATATCTTCAAGTTCTCTCATCGGCAATTCTCCGACCGTCTTGTTCAATATATTGTTTTTGAAAAAATTCCTACTCAGACTTTCTACTTCCTCTGTGGTTATCATCTCACTCCCTTCTTTAAGAGGGTGAACATATATTTCTAATTCTTCAATGACTGTTTCCTTTCTAACTTGATTGGAATAGACAAAAGCATAGCTGATAAGGGCTACAAATGCGACCCAAAAAACAGTTTTCCCTATACTCTTCAATCTTCCCGCTTTCATCATTACTTTTCTACTATATTCAAAATCTCCCCTACTATTTTGTCACCCGCTTTGGGCTTAGCAAAATATTTTATCCTCTCTTTCATTTCTGTTTGTCGCTCTTTGCTCTCAAGTACTTCAAGTGCCATTTTAAGTGCTTTCTCCTTAGATTCGTTTTCCCTACACAACAAAGCAGCTTCTTTCTCTACCAGTGCCATCGCATTTTTAGTTTGATGATCCTCTGCCACATTTGGTGAAGGAACTAAAATGCTGCATTTTTCGGCTATGGCCAACTCTGATATTGTCAAGGCTCCTGCTCTACAAATCACTATATCAGCGGCTGCGTAAGCCAGATCCATTCGGCTGATAAATTCAACTTGCTTCACATTTTTCCATCCGGTCATTTCATCATCCTTATAATGTGGATTATAAAACTTCCCGGTTTGCCAAATCATCTGAAACTCATCTGAATCCTTCAGTAATTCTCTACCGGAAGTGGCTACTTCGTTCAGTGCCTTTGCACCCAAGCTGCCACCAAATATCAGAATAGTCTTCTTTTCAGGATCTAATCCGAAATGAAGCAATGCCTCCCCTCGTTTATCTTCCAAAGAACTGATGTCATCTCTAACCGGATTACCGGCAAAAACTATTTTCTCCTTCGGAAAATAACTATCCATATTATCAAAAGCTACAAAGATTTTCATTGCTTTTTTTGACAACAACCTGTTGGTTACCCCTGCAAAAGAATTCTGCTCCTGAAGAAAAGTTGGAATGCCCAACCATCCTGCTACTCGCAATAATGGCCCGCTCGCATAGCCTCCTACTCCTATGACAAAATCCGGTTTAAAATCTTTAAGGATATTTCTAGCTCCCATTAAAGATTTTATCAATTTGAAAGGAAGAAAAACATTTTTCAATAGTGAATCTCTCTGAAAACCTGCAATATCTAAACCTTCAATTTTGTAACCGGCTGCCGGAATCTTCTCCATCTCCATCTTCCCTTTAGCACCTACAAACAGTATTTCAACTTTATCGACCCTCCTTTTAAGAGCCTCCGCTATAGCAATCGCAGGATAAATATGCCCACCTGTTCCACCACCACTTATTATTACCCTCATGCTCCCTCCATTTCAGGCTGTTCCAGAAATTGTACTTCCTCCTCTATTATATCTTCTTCCGTTACTTGTATGAACTTGCTCACACTCTGTAATATTCCAAATGAAATTCCTGTAAACATCAGTGACGTACCCCCCATACTTATCATTGGTAATGTCTGCCCCGTAACCGGAATTAAATTTACCGCCACCGCCATATTCGCAAATGCTGTCATCACGATACTTAAAGTGACACCTATCACTATCAATGCTCCAAAGGTTTTCGGACTACTTGATACTATTACCACACTTCTTACGAAAAGCATTAAGTACAATAACAGTACAAAAAATCCTCCCACCAATCCATACTCCTCAATTATTATAGCATAAATAGAATCTGCATAAGCATATGGCACTCGGTTCTTCTGGAAACTTTTTCCCGGTCCGACACCAAACCATCCTCCTTCTGCAATAGCAATCTTCTGTAATTTCACATGATACTGATCGCCACCCCCGGTTCTGAAATTTTCAATCCTATTAGTCCAGGTTTCCAATCTCGTTGCATCCGGAAAAAGCTTACCAATGCCGTAAATCGAACCCCCGAATACTAAACCCGATAATAAAACCAGAGCCAAATGTCTTTTTCTAACCCTTCCAATAAATAGCATCATCATACTGATACCAAAAAGTAGAAGTGCTGTAGAAAGATTGGATGGCGCTATCAAGCCACATATGATGAAAACCGGAAGCATTAGTTTCAAAAATCCTCCTTTAAAGGATTTAATGACATCTTGCTTTAAGGAAATCATTCTTGCTAAATAAATTATCAAAACCAGTTTCGCCACATCTGACGACTGTATAGTTGTCCCTATAAAAGGTACTTTTACCCATCTTCTAGCTCCATTGATTTCTATTCCCCAATTCATGGTATAAAATAATAGAACTGCTGTCAAGACCAGAGCTAAAGGAGCATACAGAGCAAATTTCATGTAGTGTATCGTATGTACATAGTACGCTAGAATTATGGCACCACACAAATAAGCAGATTGCTTTCCTAAAAGTGAAAATACCGATGTGGCCTCTCCACTCATATAACTCATCCCCGCTGAAGAAAAAACCGCACACAGAGAACACAGGGCGAGTAAGCCCATGACGATCCATATCCATTTGTCGCCTCTCAAGTTCTCAGTAAGTGTTTTCTTCTTGCCTAACATCTCAATTTTTTCATTCTTAAAAAGATACGGACTCCGGCATCTTCCATCCGAAGTACCGTATCTCTAGTAGTTTTCATAATCAGTTTTTGACCTTAGTTGATTATGTTAATAGACCTAACTCAAAAGATTCTTTGGCATGATTTTAGTTTATCCAATTTTGTCTTGTCTTCACCTGACCCTATATTGTATTGCCTAAAATGTACCTGTATTCTTAAAAAAATTAAAACCTTTGTTTTAACTATCTTACTTTCAATGTTATCATTGTAATTACTGCTAACAGTATTCCAACGATCCAAAATCTCGTTACTATTAATGCCTCATGCATTCCCCTCTTCTGATAGTGATGATGAAGTGGAGACATTAAAAATATTCTCCTTCCCTCTCCATACTTCCTCTTCGTATATTTAAAGTAGCTTACTTGTAAAACCACCGATAAATTCTCCATCAAAAATATTCCACATAAAATGGGAATCAATAACTCCTTCCTCAATATGATCGCCAATGCCGCTATAATCCCACCCAATGTCAAACTCCCCGTATCTCCCATAAAAATTTTAGCCGGATATGCATTGTACCACAAAAAACCAATACACGCTCCTATAAAACAAGCGGAGAATATTACTAATTCACCCGTATAGGGCAGATAAAATATATTCAGATAATCCGCAAAAATTTGGTTACCCGAAACATAGGCAAACACACCTAATGCTGCTCCAATAATTGCTGAAGATCCCGCCGCTAAGCCATCAATTCCATCTGTAAGATTGGCTGCATTTGATACAGCCGTTACAATGAAGATGATGATTGGAATAAATATCAACCATATAAATGTTTTTGAATTATCTCCCAGAAAGTACAGAATCGATCTGTAGTCAAAGGAATTATTCTTTAGAAATGGTACGTTAGTCATTGTAGTCTTAACATAAACCATCTCAGCCCCTTCTACTTTTAGCTGAGGCAATTCAGCATCTTTAACTTTTACTATCTCTAATCCCATGGCATCGGCAGATGATTTATCCATTCGCACTACCACATCATCACTCATCAACATTGTCACCCCGATAATTATTCCGAGTCCTACCTGGCCTAGAATTTTGAATTTTCCTTTTAGACCCTCTTTGTTCTTTTTAAATACTTTAATATAATCATCTACAAAGCCTATTAAAGCCATCCAAATTGTAGACAAGACCATCATCAGAATATAAGTGTTGGTTAAGTCCGCCAGTAAAAGAGTGGGAATTAACAAGGCAAGAATTATCATAATCCCTCCCATTGTGGGTGTCCCTTCTTTCGCTTTCTGACCGTCAAGACCTAGATCTCTTATTGTCTCTCCAACCTGTAATTTTTTCAAATAACTTATGATCCGCTTTCCGAATACTATCGATATAATTAATGACAGAACAATACCTGTTAAAGCTCTGAAAGTAAGATACTGAAAGAGATTCGCTCCCGGCAAATCATAATTAGCATTTAAATATTCGAATAGATGATACAGCATTTCGTTAATCTTCGTTTAAAAATAACAGCTCACAGCGGAGAACCACTTCGTTAAGCGATTCTACCCGCTGCAACTGTTAAAACCAACCTGAGAATGATAAATAGAACCTACTTCTTTCTCGTTTTAAACCATTAAACGAGCTCATCTCTTAATATTTGACGATCATCAAAAGGGAACCTATCTCCCTTAATTTCCTGATAGTTTTCATGCCCCTTTCCTGCAACTAAAATTACATCTCCGGTCTTTGCAAACTGACAGGCTGTTCTGATCGCCTCTCTTCTATTTTCTATTGATAATACTTTTGATAGTTCTTCTTGTGACAATTCCACTTTCATCTCCTCTATGATTTCTCCGGGGTTTTCATTCCTGGGATTATCTGAGGTTAAAATTGTTTTGTCACTCAAACTAGCAGCAATTTTGCCCATTATTGGTCGTTTAAGCTTGTCTCTATTACCGCCGCAACCAACGACTGTTATAATATTCTGACCATCTTTCAACATAGACCTCAAAGTCACAAGTACTTTTTCCAAAGCATCCGGCGTGTGTGCATAATCAACAAGTCCAAATGGCTTGCCAATCTGCCCACTGATTTTTTCAAATCTTCCGCTTACTCCATTCAAATTACTCAAGGAACTTAATACATCTAATTTTTCAAATCCCAAACTCCGACCGGCAGCATAAACTGCCATTACATTTTCGGAATTGAAAGCTCCTATTAGACGCAAATGGACATCCTCACCGTCGATTTTCATCAACAAACCGTCAATCGTATTTTCCATAATCTTACCTCTATATTCAGCCGAATTCTTTAATCCGTACCGTACTACAGCGGCTTTTGTATTCTGTACCATTATGGCACCGTGTTTTTCATCCGAATTTGTCAAAGCAAATGCATCTCTATCCAGCTTGTCAAAGAACTTTTTCTTTGCTTTTAAATAAGCATCGAAAGTCTTGTGATAATCCAGGTGATCATGTGTTAAATTTGTAAACACTCCTCCCCGGAATTTCAACCCTGCGATTCGCTCTTGTGCTACCGCATGTGAACTCACTTCCATAAAAACATATTCACATCCTTCATCTGCCATTGTCCGCAATAACTTCTGTAAGTGCCATGCGTCCGGCGTCGTATGTGTAGATTGCTGTATTTCTTTACCAATTATATTATTGATTGTCGAAATCAATCCACTTTTATATCCTAGTCCACTCGTCATCTGATAGAGCAAAGTGGCTATTGTTGTCTTCCCATTTGTACCTGTTACACCTACCACTTTAAGTTGATGTGAAGGATTTTCAAAAATGGTAGCTGCTATTAAAGCATATGCTTCCATCGTATTTTCTACTTCTACAGTTGTTATATTTTCATGAAAGGATATTTGGCATCCTTTTTGATATATTATAACTGTTGTACCTGATTTGACTACATCTTCAATAAATTGATGACCGTCATTTTGAGTACCCTGAATGGCAATAAAAGCATTATTTGCATTTGCCTCTCTGGAATCCCTTACCACAGTGTCGATTGTTACATCAAGTCGACCTGTATAGCTATTGACTTTTACTTTTGATTCAGCCAAAAGATTGTCTAACTGCCATATTTTTTGATTCCCCACTATCTTTTATTTCAACGTTATTTCAACATATTGTCCCTCAGCTCTTGTGCCGGGAATTATTGACTGGTGAACTACTTTTCCCAGCCCCTTGTGCCTCACCCTCAATCCGGAATTTTCCAGCAGATATACTGCATCTCTCAATCCCATTCCTCTCACATTTGGCACTTGGTCACTTATCACTACTCTTTCAGCAAAAACTAATTGCTGCGAAGTATCTGTTTGTATTACTGCCCAATCAGCTAATATCTCATTCGCTATCTTAAGATTCAACTCCTTAGATATTACTTCAAAATCTTTTTTTCTACCGGCCTGATTCATTGGAAGTGATTCTACCGCCAATACAGGTTTCGGTTCATAATTTACCACCTCGTGTAAATCCTGGTTGGTAATCAATGTCTTCTTTGCTATCTCTTCAAAAACTCTTCCTGCCACCGTGCCACCGTAAAAACCGTTTCTACGAGGGTTTTTGACAACCACTATGCAACTGTACCTTGGCTTGTCTGCCGGGAAATAACCCACAAATGAAGCCTGGTATTTTTTATAATCCGAACCTCCTGAACCATAATCAATTCTGGAAGTACCGGTCTTTCCGGCCAATTTCATTCCGGGAACTTTCATATTCTTACCGGTGCCGTCTATCATTACCCCTTCCAGCATTTCTTGTGCCATTTTGATAGTTCGTTTCGATGCAATTCTATCTTTTAGGATAACCGGCTCAATTTTCTCAATTGTTTTTCCCTGATGTTGGATTTCAGAAACTAAATAAGGTTTCAATCTCATTCCGCCGTTGGCTATACTATTGTAGAAAACCAACATTTGTAAGGGCGTCATCCTTATCTCATAACCGTGAGCAATCCAGGGAAGAGAAAGTTTACTCCAACCCTTTGCTTCATCATAAGCATCTTTAATTTCAGGCTTCGCCTCACCCTTCAACTCAATACCTGTCATCTCTCTCAACTGGAACTGATCCAGGCGTTCGATGAATTTTTGAGCATTGGGCTTTTGGTTATAAGCATCCACTACCAATCTTGCAACACCTACATTCGATGAAATCTCGAAGGCATGCTTGTAAGTCGTATTATTCAATCCATGATATTCAGAATCTTTCATTAGCTGCCCGCTAAATATCATTGAACCTTTCTTCAAATCCACCGAATCTTCCAAAGACAACTCGCCATCTTCAAATAATGCCATGTAACTGGCCAATTTAAAGGTAGAACCGGGTTCAGTAGATTCCGCTATAGCATAATTAAAGTCCTCCGTATATTCTGATGAACCTGCTTTTTTGCCCAAGTTTGCCATAGCTTTTATGGCTCCTGTAGCTGTTTCCATCACAATTACACAACCGTGGTCAGCATCGTGATGTATCAAACTACTTCTCAGAGCCTCCTGAGCGATGTCTTGCAAATTAATATCTAATGTCGTTACAATATCATGTCCTGACCTGGGTTCGATTTCCATCAAATCCCCCGCAGGTATCCAAACATTGCCCGGCACTTTCTCCATTAATCGCTTTCCTGTTTCTCCGGCGAGAACAACATCATACGCTTCTTCCAAACCGACTGAAGTAGCATTTTCTCTTTTAAGACCAATGGTCCTGAATGCCAAATCTTGAAAAGGTCTGGTTCTGCTATCATGTTTAATGATGATCAATCCACCCTTGTTTTTTCCATTTCTAAGTATCGGATACTCCTTCAGACGCTGCAATTGATTATAGTTGACATTCTTCTTGATTAAAAGATACCTGTCACCATTATTAAAAGCCCTAATCAGTCTGCTTTTATGATCCGACTTAGACTTCGATGGATCCAATTCTTTAGCAAAATAATAAGCCAAAGAATCCACCTGTGCCATGAAGCCCTTTCTCATATAGTCTGAGGCTTTCATGTCTATTCGTATTTCAAAGAACGGTAGTGAGGTCGCTAACAAGCTTCCATCTGATGCCAAAATATTGCCTCTATCGGCCTTGACATCCACATATTCCAAATATAAACTGTCTCGTTCTGACCTTAAATCTTGTCCTTCGACAACATTTATCCTTGTTGCGGAATATACTATCATGATCGCAATGGCTACCACCACAAGCAATAAAACATATACTCTCCCCAACAATTCATCACGTACAGACATACATCTTTTCGAATTTAATCTTTTGCTAATATTCGTCTTGGAGCAGAACCTTTCGTATCCAAATCTATCGACTTGACACTCTTACTCACCTGCGAATAAGTACTACTGTACATAACATCAGCTTTCAAATTCATATATCCCCATTTCAATTCCTGAATCTCCTTCTCGAGATTCTGAATATTCCTCACTTTCTTTTCAGCTATCTGTGTATTATAAATATACAGTAATGCCATCGCTCCCATAAATAGTATGAAACCAAAATTTCTTGAGATTAGGGCCAATGCCACGGAAAAATCACTCTTCCGTTTTCTGTTTTTTACTGTTCGTTTCATAATACAAAATTTATATCCTCATAGCTACTCTCATCTTTGCACTTCGTGCTCGTGAGTTTGCTTCCAACTCTTCTTTAGTGGGCTCTACAACCCCCTTCATCAGTTCTTTGTAAGGGCGAAATATGTTACCAAATTCGTCTTTTTGGTGTCCTGATTCAAAATGCCCATACTTTATATATCTTTTAACCAATCTGTCTTCAAGGGAATGGTAAGAAATCACGACCAAAATTCCTCCCGGCTTAAGAACCTTCAAACACCCTAGCAACATTTCTTTCAAAACCTGCATTTCATCATTCACCTCGATTCTTAAAGCTTGGAAAACCTGAGCCAAATATCTCATTCTGTCTCCCATGATCACGGACTCTATAGCTTTCACAAAGTCCTGTATAGTTAAAAATTCACTCAACTTCCTCCTTTCTACTATTTTCGCTGCCAATGTTTTTGCATTTCTAACTTCGCCATATTGCCCAAAAAGCAATTGCAAATCGTCTTGCAAGTAGGTATTCAGAATATCCGCAGCAGTTTTATTACCGCTCTGATTCATCCTCATATCTAGATTAGCATCGAACCTATATGCAAACCCTCGTTCGGGCTTATCAAACTGATGTGAGGAAACCCCCAAATCAGCTAAAATTCCATCTACTTTATCAATCCCTTCCAATCTTAGCATTCTATCAAAGAATCTAAAGTTGGATTGAATCAATTTAAATCTCTGATCAACTATCGGATTGTTCAATATCGCATCATCATCCTGATCAAATCCGAACAACTTACCATTAGCACCCAGGCGATTGAGGATTTCTTGCGAATGCCCTCCTCCCCCGTAGGTCAGATCAGCATAAACTCCTTGCGGATTTGTCACAAGACAATCGACAGACTCCTTCAATAAAACCGGATCATGATAACTCATCCTCGATCGATTTCTTCTGTCCACCTAATACTCTTTCCGCCAATTCAGCAAAATCATCCGGCTCATCATCCAATGACTTACTATATAAATCCTTAGACCAGATTTCTATATTATTCAAATAAGCATAGACGATAACATCCTGATCCATTTCAGCCCATTCCATAAAATTCTTAGGTAGTAAAACCCTATCGGCATTATCCATGGGAAGCATACTTACGCCCCTAAAGAAATACCGCACGAACTTCTTATTGTCCTGATTGTATTGATTCAAAGAATTTAAAATTTCAACTTTCTTCTCCCAAACATCTTTGGGGTACAACATCAAGCATTTCGCATCGTAACTCCTATTGATAAAAAATGACATAGGGCTTCCGTCACCTAACTGCCTCAACAGTTGGGCTGGTATCTTGAGTCTACCTTTAGAATCAAGACGACATTCATATTCGCCGTGTAACATTTCCATCTAGTTGTTCGTATCATTCTCGATTACATTTGTAAAAGTATAATATATTACACTTTCTACCACATTATCCCACCAATTTTTTCTTAAATATTATAAAAATGTTCATATATAATAAATTTATCAGGTGTTTGTAAGTCTTTTGAGTACTATTTATACATTTTTTGATTACTTTTTGAAGAAAAACGACCAAATAAGTGAATTTTTGATGATAAAATGATGGTGGTAAACTGTGGGAGCATATTATCAAAAATTAGTGCTTTTTAAAATTAAGATATTTCTATATAAATAAATGCCTGAAATAAAGATAATATCAAACTGTGATTAAATCATAATTATATAAACCTAATAATCAATCCATTAAGTTGAACTAATTAATATATGATTTATCTCTATTCATATTATACTATAAAAGTAACTAATACAAATATAAATATACTATATATAGAGATATAAATAATACATAAAAAATGGGCTAATCGCACGAAAAGAGGCAAATATTCTAACATAGATCATTTTAGGGGACAAAGTGGGAGAAAATGTTTTTTTGGATTATTTAGGGGAGATTGTGGGAGGGCGAGACGGGTTTAGGGCGAGAAAGGGGAAAAATGGGCCGTTTTTAGTGAAGATTAGATTAGGAAATAGCTATCATTTCCCATATTGGCCCACGTGATGGGTTAAACCGGAGGAAATGTGCCATTGGGGTTAAAGGAAGTTCATTAATGACTGAAAGTGCATGGATCAGATCTATATCCGAAAACTAAACAAATGGGTCAACATGCTCCGGAATTTGTAGCCATTTGATTAGGGTGGGTCAATATGCTCCGGAATTTGCTTCAGGGTGGGTCAACATGCTCCGGATTTTTTTAGCTATAACATTAAAATCCGGTATCATTTTGGGCCGTTTTAAGGGCTTTTACCCTAGGTGGGTCAACATCTGCCGGATTGTCAGGATGAAATTAACTCCACATTCTCTTTTTACCGACTTTTTAATCCAGTTTTAGTGGGTCAACATGCTGCGGAATATCCAAATCAGCTTAATTCAAAAAATTCCATAATTGAAACATCGTGATATCCACGTTGGGGTAAACTTCTCATTAAATCATTATTTCCAAATTTAGGAGATGGAGTAATTCTATATCCAATAGCACTTTCAAAAGCAGAATATGCATCCTCTTTGGATGGGAAACGCCCCATTTCACCTAATTGGTGATTTTGTTCATCATATGGCAAAATTGTACATAATCCATTGTTCTGATGAAATGCAATAATCTTGTAATAGACTTTCATTTTATTTGTTTAATTTAGATAATAAAAAAGTTAGCTAGGATTCAATTAACACACCCCTCAAAATACCCCTTTCCTCCCAATTTCCCTAACAAACATCCCATGTTTTTATTAAAAACGAGCAAAATATGGGTAAAAATGCCATGGAATGGCAAGAACAGACGGCTTTTGATGGCAAAAAAGTGCGAAAAGAAAGAGTGATAGACAAGAATACCCTCTAAGTTTGAATATTTAATATTAAAGAATGTTATAAACTCTAGAATCTGTCGTACACTAAATAATGGTGAATAGAAAACTATTATGGATTATCATTATCATCTTCTTCAAGACATACATCAATTCCTAATATTGAAACATCAGTTGCACGTTTTTTGTCAAATTTTCCATCTTTATAAAGGGATTCAAGTTCTTCTAAAAGGTATTGCTTTGGATGTATTTCTACCAAGTACTTAATATATTCATAAGCAGAATATGAATCAAATTTAATTGGTTTAATTTTTTTGATGAATTCTAAAAATCCCTCGTCAAACTTACCATGGAGAAAAGCTATTAATAGTTCTCTTCGAAGAGTTCTCTCATTCTCAAAGGTATAATCCTTACAAATAAATATTTTATAAGCTTTTGAGTCATATGTAATTTCATAGGTATAAATGAGCAGTTGATTAGCTATTTCTGTAACGAGTCTGTAAAGAATCTGGGACATTTTACCAATTGTTCTTCCAATAAACTTCTTCATTCTATCATCAATTTCAGTAGAAATTGGCAATTCAGCATGTATTTCAACTTTTAAATGCTTTTCAAAGAATCCGATTAATAGCTCTTTACTTGAATTATGATTATTTACTGATTGAAGTCCAAATCTGTCATATCTTTTCGAATTGTAATATTCCGAAAGCATTTTCAAAAATTGAATTTGAACGTCTGAAAAATTGACTTTGTGTTTAATTCTATTATAAAGCTCTAAATGGTTATGTGTGATTAAAGACTTTTCGAAACTATGTTGGTCAATATTTTCAGTATGTTCAGAAAGAACTATTATAATTTTCAAAAGACGTTCAAATCCTACAGATGATTGATACAAAAATTCGAAGCACTCTTCTTCAAAATAGAAGCTATTCATCCTGTCAAAGCTATATAAAGCGTTGTAAAGAAAAGTACCGGAAATATGTAATTCCGTTCCCAAGCTAAAATTTTTCCAGAATTCAGAGTGTGCCATTTTGGATTTTTTACTTTGAACGGTAAGTCATAAAATGATTAAGTTGATTATAAACCAATATTGGAAAGTATTTCTTTTAAGGCCAGCACCCTGAACAAATACCGATTGGTTTCAGAGCCGAAATTCATGTTGTAGTAGTAATCCTCTTTCTGCAATTGCGACTCTCGTTTGAAATTGCCTTCGCCAATATTGTACGCGCCTGCTGCATTGGTCCAGCTGTCGAATTTATTTCTGTAATCCTGAATTAATTTTGTCGCTGCTACGGTCGCCTTTTCGAGGTTGTATCTTTCGTCTATTTCATTGTTGATGACCAAACCGTACGACCGGGCTACCGCAGGCATCAATTGCCAAAATCCCCGGGCACCCGCCGGAGAAACGACATTGTCCAGATTGGATTCCGCGACGGCGACATATTTAAAATCCAAAGGGATATTTCTTTCGGCAAGGATGCGATCTATGACGGGGAAAAACCGACGGCTTCGTTTGATATTTAAAATGGTGCTGCTGTGATAGTATGAATTTACCGTTAATTCGCGCTCCAATCGCTCGCGCACATCCTCTATTTCCAGCGGAACCCGCTCTCCGGCAAAGCTGAAATCATTGTGCAAATACACCGCCCGGATTTGCTGAGGCAAGGAACTGGGGCCG
>CALCSX010000221.1 GCA_937894165.1 uncultured Saprospiraceae bacterium
GTATTTAATTTCCTTCTAATAGAGGTGCCGGTAATTAAATCGCTATTGACTCGGATGTAATCAGGCATTGAATCATTCTTCATGTAAACATGATATCCTAACACCGGCTCCGCTGAAGCTGTCCATGAGATGATGACATCTGTTCCTGTATTGGAAGCAATTACATTAGAAACCGGAGCAACCACATCATTTCTCAAACTTGGTTCGCCCATCAATGCGATATGTATAGAATTCGAACTGTTATTAAAGAAATAGAGCGCATTAAATCCACTATTGTTTTGGGAGAGTCGAACACTGTATCCGATATTTTCGCCCAGACCCATATGGTGAAATTGCCAATGTGGTCGGCCGCTCCAGCAACTAGTTAGTGTTTTGCCTTGTGCCAAAGGAGCGCGCAAAAAATTATTTTGTGAATCCCAATCACCGAAATAGCTTCCGAATAACATGGTAAAAACACTTTCCAGATTTGCATTGCTAAAATCTGTAGTATTCCCTACTCCACTACAACTTGTATAGCTTCCCCCTCCGCAGCCATAAGACCAAAGATAGCTATTGCCTGTCATGCTGGTAAAATAATCATTGGCTTCAATATTGTCAGATCCAACCAAGGGTGAAAAATTCTTCCAAGCGCTTGCCGCAAAGGCTTCTCCCTCAAAATACCCAAAGTTATCATCGATCATGGCGCGGTAATTTGCCGTGTAAACCTTATGTCGATACGCATGATCTTTGTCCAAATAGTTTTTCAACAACTGGGACTCCGATAATGTAAATGCAGGCATATTCGCAAAATCTACCCTTCCAATTTGCAAATCTGCAGGACTTGGCAGGAAACTATTATCAAACTTTCCGTCACCCGGGATATTTCTATTTCGGGAGGAGCTGGCAACAGAATTATTGACATCCAAATCCGTCCATGATCCATTCATTTCAGAATAATAAACATCGGCAGGCCATGCTCCTTGATGGTCAATATGCCCGTCGGGAACAATATTGCCGCTATAAGGAACGGGGATATGACCGAAGAGAAATACTGCTTTGGTATCCGTGGGATTGAGATTGTAATCGGCCTTGATAATGGCTTTAACCGAAGTAACGCTTGCAGTCGGGGAGATATCATGACGGATAACTTTCCAGCCATCGCCCATTAAATCATCTTCTAAACGTTGGAGTTCTACACTCAATTCATCACTAAAAGTGTTGTCAACCAAAAGAATCAGAATACCTCTTTTTTCAACTGCCGGAATTTCAATGCCGGAATTGATGTACCCAAATCCAAAATTATTGCCGCTTCCAAAACGTTGGATTTTGTATTCGTAAGATGTACCCACTTCAACGGTATTGTCGACATAGGTATTCGTCGTCCCTGAAACAGAAGCAATTACCGGACCCCAAACAGTAGCGGTTTTTAGCTTTCGATAGATATCGTATGAGGTCGCTGATGCATGAGGCAACCAGTTGAGGGTAATTTGTGTCGGATCGGACTGGACATCCGCAGTAATTTCCACACTTGCAAATCGATTATCCTGCGCTAGAGAGGAAACAATAGTAAAACCAAATAAGATAAGGAGTATAATTTTATTCATGCTTATTATATTTTGGACACAACAACTAATAATAAACAAGATATTGATTATTTAGTATAATTCAAAATTGTTGAGGGGGGTGTTTATTGCCCTAGCTGGCATATTTTTTTACCTGTTTAAAAATAGAGTAGTGTTCGGTTTGGCAAAAAAAAGGGGAGGGAATTTGTGGGGGGCGGGAGGATTTACTTGGACAAATTTTCGATACATTTTTCTCTGATTTTCCAAATTTCTTTAAAAGTAAAATGCAATTTGCTCTTTTTGAGCCATATTTTAATGAATTCTTTATGATATGCTACTTTAAATTCACCTACTTGTTCGGGTTCAATTTCCAATTCTTCAACAATATCATTTTCTATCAGTCTAATATCTGAAGTTTTAGATGTAAAATCAATTTGTTTGCCATCAATTTTCAGATAACAATGCGCCTCAGGAATATAAATCAATGAATTATTTGATAATACATTTCCTATTTTCGGCGTGTTCATCTGATTCATTTTATAAATTCCAATTACCAATTGGACATTCTGAATCTGATTCAAATCAGCGATCCTTTTTAACAAGGCGTGTTTTGAACTACATGTGCCTTTCCCTTCGATCAAAACTAGTCCTGCATCCGTTCGATTTTGATTCCTTCCATAGGGCAGATTTTTCACATAATTGGTCAATTCGTTCCATGAATTGATGCCCTGCTTTTTTGCGAGAAGAGTAAGGTGATCTAGGGAGGGAAGTTCAATATAGGAGTTCATGTTTATTTTACCAAATAGGGATTTTGGGGTGATTTAGAATTTGAATTTAAACAAAATTCACCTCTGCGGTGCATATTCTACTATTCTTATCGACATCATTTTATCGATTTTTTCAAGCTCCTCTTTGCTCAAATCCTCATAGTTCTTTTGAAACATTTCCATGGATTTATCATCTCGTTTTTTATTGAAACAGGCATGTATTTCCTTAAAAACATCAAGATAAAAGTAGTATCGGGTATTCCTTTTGTTGGTTAAATCAATATCAATCTTCTCATTAAGTCGCGAACTAATGAATGCACAGAGCTCTTCTAATTTTACTAATTCACCATCTACTTTGATGGTGTCATTGGCTGCAACTTGAATGTTAATTTTATTTGTCGGAATAATTTCATTTTCATTGTTCTCGGTAAATAGTCTGGGTGTTTTTATGTCGCCAAAATCGGAGAACCAATAAAGGTATTCGAGTTGGATGATCTTCCATAATTGAGAATCTGGACTGAATTTGTCATTATATTCAAGTAGAATTTGAGCCGATTCTTTCCTAAGATTAATCAAATCGAGATCTTGAGAATGTTCGAGAGTCAAAAAATCCATTTCTTGAAACATTCTAAAAGCCCCGGTAATTTCATACGAAGCGCTGTATGAAATGAGATTTACACAATGTTTTACTGTTTTAATACCGATTAGCTCAAGAATAACACTTTCATAAGTTCTATTGACTCCAATTTGACCTCTTTTAGACATTACTTGCAGTTGTTGCAATCGAGATTCAGGACTTTGATCGATAATTTTGTTTTTGATTAAGTCCGCCTCTACCTCTTCCAGTATTTGAAAATAATCTAAACCTACCAGCTTAAAATTTTCTTGGATACAGTGACATATTTTATCTTCGGAGGAATTATTGGCACATGCAGTGAAGAGGGGAAGGAGGAAGAGGAGGGCGATTAGATGGAGTTTCATTGTGAAATATTTTACTTTAAACTACTTAATAGAAAACTTCACATAGATATTGGTTTTAATTTTTATTTTCTGAAACTGTATATCATTGTTTTCCTTAACATCCGGTGCAGGCCTTACTTTTATACCATCGATATAATAATCTGAGGCGTTACTTCTGACTCTTACATTTATGCCATTGGAAACCTCATTTTCTTTAATTATTAGTGGTATACCGGCTTGCTCGTCAATTGCAGACAATAAGTAATAAATCTGGTGAGAAAATCCCCCCGTAATTTCACTAATTTGAGGAATATGTGGTCTTATAACTTTAGGGTCCTGATTAAAATTAATATGTAAGTATTCACGCTTAAGCATCTAGCCAATCAATTTTGTAATCGAGATCAACTGCCTTATTATATCTGGTGAAGATTTTTTTCTTTTTGCAAAATTCAGTTAAATTTTGACTAATTATAAGATTTCTCTCGTATAAATAGATACCAAAGAGGTCATATTTCTCAAAAGATGGCAACAAACGGATATTTTTGGGACTTAGGCATAATCCTTCGTTGAAGATTAATCTTTTGAATTCTTGAACAAAATCTTCTGCATTGTTAAACTGTAAATTATCTTTTAACACTATACTCTTTTCGGTATATGCATGCTGGTAAAAATATGATGATTTCCAATCTATAAAGTTAAAGCCACTAGTATAAAAAAACAAAAAATAGTAATTCCCAAATTCATCCCATTGGGGATTACTCATATATCTAATTTCATATGGAATACTATACAGTTTGTAAGGGGCCACTTTGAAATCAGATAAGATTTTCAGTGTTTTTTGAGAGACCAGCAGGCCGCGAGTCATTGGAAATATTCCTCCAATTTCCGTTAATTGCGGTTTTTGAGTTGACCAAACCCCTAGTTCAGGTTCGACAAATGGTTCCACATCATCGAGATAGAATTGATTGTATTTTTCTGCAAATGTATAAATACCATTTTCATCTCTCGGTGTTGAGCCTTCCGGAATTTTACTAAACCAAAGAGGAGTTGTTTCAATATTGAGCTTGTTGTACAATTTTTACTTTTCTTGAATATTTAGTGAAAAACCCCCACCTACGTCGTCCACCTCAGTTCGAATTGCTTAATCACCCAATTACCTCCCACCTTTTCAAGATGTACTATGCTTCCATTATAATTATGACGTGTGACTTGAAAAACAGCCTGAGTCCTATCCACATTATACGCAATTCTTGAAAACTTAACAAGACCATTGGATTCCTTATAAAAGTGATAAAATTCTTCATACCCCTTGCCTTTGAAAAAGTAAGTAAATTCCTCAGTACTAATCACTTCAATTTCCCTTGATTCACTCTGAAAATGTTCTCCAAAATTCACTGAGGTTTTATTAATCTCTTCGTGTATGCGAATCATGCTGGTATCGAAATTATCAAATTTGTCTTTGAAATATTCATACATTCCTATATCGGACATTATAAAGGAGAATGTATCCGAGCTTTGCCGGATGACAACCTGTTTGGATGAATACTCTTCTTCAATAAATAATGAATAGATTTGATAGTCTTCATCATTAACCTGATCTGCCTGCTCTAGAGCAAATTCCGGCTTCTCTTTGATTACCTCTTCTTTTTCACAGCTTACAAATGTAATTCCAAGTAATCCAATAAGTATCGAGTAAATAAATGATTTGTAATTCATATTCTTAGGATTTTTTTGTTCCGAAGCTTAGTGAGGCAACTAATTTACGATATTTTTTATAAATCCATTTCAAAGTTTAGCCAATCATTGTTTTGTTTTGCACCTAATCGTTCATAAAATCTTATTCCTCCTTCATTCCAAGGCGCTACATTCCACTTTATTTGTTTGCAATTTTTCTGCGCAGCTTCAATTTTTAGTGCTGCCAGCAACTGTTCTCCAATTTTTTGACCCCTGTAAGCTTCGCTAATATACAGTTCCTTCATATAAATAGCAGGTCTGTTTTGAGCAGTATACGGAATAAAATAATAAACCAACATTCCAGGAATGGTTCTTTCACTTTCGTCTTCCGCAACAATGCAGTGAAAGTCAGGAGGATTTTTTCTGAAACCACTTTCTACTACAATTTCAGGTGTTATGGCAAATGTGTCAATATATTTTTCAAATATTGCCAATTCTTTCATTAACTCCCAAATTTTGGGACTATCAGATTCCACTGCCTTTCGAATCTTTATTGTCATAATTTTGATTATTGATATATTTCCAAATAACTCACTACAATCCCCGCTTCCCCGCCTCTATTTCTATAAACTCCGGCAAATAATCCGGCGTACAGCCTTTAGATACCATATTGCCTTTGAAAAGTCCTGTTCGCTCCCCGATGGCTACACATCTTTTTCGATACTTGTGATCATAGACGCCTATCCATCCCGCAGTGAAATTCATCGCCCACTGTACTTCCGGCGCCTCAGTTACAATATCCTTCTCAATGGCGGAAAGCAAATTATCGGTATTGTCGGGAGGAGTCTGCCCCACCCACCTTAATCGTCCCTGATGATACCAGAAAACCCGTCTTTGGAGGGCTGAAGGGCTCTTTTGCCAGGATTGGATTAATTCAAGGGTTTTTTTGTCCTTGGTCAGTTGATTCGCCATAAGCCAATCCATTAAATAATTTCTCTCCTTAAGCGAGTGGGTCTGCATGTCTTTATCGAGTTCCTCTATGACGTCTTGTGAAAGCGCTTTTTTGTCCATGATTAAAATGGCCAATTGCCTGGGGAGGTATTTTCCCGATGACCAAAACTCCATGGCTAAGTTGTGATCCTTTTTAGTTTCTTTGGCAATTTTACGGAGGTCTCCTAACTTAGTTTTGCTGCCAATTTGGGAGAGTATTTTTTGAGCTTTGGAGGAGAGTTTCATATTGTTAATTTGAGTTTATATTATTTAATCGCTGCAAGAAAATCCCAAATACTGCGTTACTCTCGTATTTGAATCAGTCATTTATCTTTTATAAACTCCTTAGATTCAAATACTTCGAAAGCCTTGTCTTTGGAATTTTCTTTTCAGCGAGTTAGAAATAGTTAGTTTTCGTGCAGACACTATTTACACGCGTCGATCCTACTCTCTAAATTAAGGATTTTTTGTGAATAATAATGTTATTAAAGGGAAGAATATAAACCTATTTATAAATGATCAAGGTTTTAGTAGGAGGATGCGACCCACTCCGGTCGGGATGAGTGGTTTGGGGTACTTTCTTACATAATTTGAACTCTCTGAGGTCCTTATGAGTGATAGTCGACTTAATTCAAAATTAATCTTTATTTTTTATATCTCAAATTAACTTCTTCCAAGTGCTTAACAGGATCAAAATCTGTTTTTTGGCATTTCAATTTTTTTATTTAATTCACCAATATTTGGTATAATTGTCAAGAGTTTAGTTCATTTTATCCTTTCCAGAAACCTGAGGTGTCATTAAATAAGCGCTGTTTTTCCATTCCAAAAATTAAGGAGATTCGTCGAAATTTTAAAAATTTAGCTAAAAATTTATTGAATTTAATTCGTAGTGTCCTGTAAGT
>CALCSX010000222.1 GCA_937894165.1 uncultured Saprospiraceae bacterium
AGATTTAAGGGATTCGTTAGTTTTGTCTGGCGAATCCCTATTTTGCTTTAATTATAATGTTGCTTCCTAAAAAATATTTATTTTTATCAATTTGAACAAATATTTTTTCGAACGTAATCATATGGTTGCATAACGATAAGGATATAATTAAATGCAAATTTTTCTATAAAGCAGCTGTAGAAATAAATTAATTGTCAAACTATGCTATTTTTGTTCATAGAATAAATGAAAGTAACCAAGATTTAGAATTCATTTTAACTATAGAATAATTTGATTGTTTAAGCAAAGGATTGAGGAATTTAATTCTCAGGTTAAAAATAACTAATACGGGATCTATTTATGTCAATTGAGTGTGTTAATAAAATCATGACCATCTTAATTGATCACTATTTTTGAAAAAAATAATACAGATGAAAAGAGTTGTAGTTACAGGAATTGGTGTCATAACTCCTATTGGGAATACAATAAAAGATTATTTAGAAGCTTTGCAAACCGGTAAGAGTGGCGCGGCAGGAATCACCAGATTTGATCCCAGCAATTTTAAAACACAATTTGCTTGCGAAGTCAAGAATTTTGACCCTGATTTATATATCGATAAGAAGGAAAGCCGAAGAATGGACTTATTTTCTCAATTTGGAGTTTCTGCTGCATCTCAAGCATTTGAAGATTCAGGACTTGATGTTGAGAAATTAGATCTTGATAAAGCCGGGGTGATATGGGGCTCAGGCATTGGCGGTCTTAGATCTCTAGAGGCAGAGATTGAAACTTTTGCATTAGGCAATGGCACTCCGCGCTATAATCCCTTCATGATTCCTAAGATGATTTCTGACATTGCAGCGGGCTTAATTTCAATAAAATATGGATTTAGAGGAATCAATTATTGTACGGTTTCTGCATGTGCTTCTTCTCAACATGCTATAGTTAACGCAGCTGATTATATTAAATTGGGTAAAGCTGATGTGTTCATCTGCGGTGGTTCGGAAGCGGCTATTACAGTTTCCGGTGTGGCAGGATTCAATGCCATGAAAGCGCTCTCAGAAAGGAATGATGACCCTCAAGGTGCCAGCCGACCATTTGATCAAACGAGAGATGGATTTGTGCTGGGTGAAGGCGCCGGTGGATTGATCTTAGAAGATTTGGAGCATGCGCGCAGGAGAGGTGCTAAAATTTATGCGGAAGTAGTGGGCGGTGGCATGACTGCAGATGCTTACCATATTACAGCTCCTCATCCGGAAGGTCGTGGCGCTAAAAATGTAATGAAAATCTGTCTTGAAGATGCTAAAATGAATCCGGAGGATATCGATTATGTTAATGTACATGGAACTTCTACACCTCTCGGTGATGTGGCTGAATCGAAGGCTATTTTAAGTGTATTTGGCGACCATGCATATAAACTCAATATCAGTTCGACAAAAAGTATGACGGGACACTTGCTTGGCGCTGCGGGTGCGGTAGAAGCTATCGCCGGAATTCTGGCAATAAATCACAATTTTATCCCTCCTACAATTAATCATTCAACACCCGATCCTGAAATCGATCCCAAATTGAATTTGACCTTTAATGTCGCTCAGGAACGAAAGGTGAAGGCTGTGTTGAGCAATACTTTTGGCTTCGGTGGACATAATTCCTCTTTAATTCTAAAAAAATATAGCGAATAATTGACATCTATTAGAAAAATATATAATATGTATTTTTCGCCCTCCCGCGCATTCTCAAGGAGGGTTCAATACGTATTGGGATTCTCCCCGACAAAGCTCTATTTATATAAACTGGCTTTCAATCATAAATCTGCCGACAAAGACATTGCGGATAACTATCCCAATAACAACGAGCGCTTGGAATTCCTCGGCGATGCTATCCTGGGTGCTATCGTAGCGGAATACCTGTACTACAAATACCCACAGGGAGATGAAGGTTTTTTGACAAAAATGCGCTCCAAGATTGTCAAAAGAAACACACTCAACGATATTGCGGATAAGATGGGTCTGGAATCGATTCTTCGAGAGAATGCAAACGGACAAATGAGCAGATCTATGCTCGGCAATGCCTTAGAAGCGCTTATCGGTGCCATATATATTGAAAAAGGCTATAATTGGACGAGAGATTATATCATTCACAAGTTGTTGAGAACTTATCTGGACATCCATGAACTGGAATTGTTGGACGATAATTACAAAAGTCAACTGCTGGAATGGTGTCAGAAATATGGAAAATCGATAAGCTTCGATCTGCTGGAGAAGTATAAATTCGAGAAACGGGACAGATTTAAAGTTGGGGTGGTCATAGATGGAGAAATTGTCTCAGAATCCGACGGTTATAATAAAAAAGGGGCAGAACAAGCTGCAGCCGAACTGGCTATCAAACTATTAGGAGTTAACGGTGATGAATGAAAACAGCGGAACCTTACTTGCCTTTTTTTTCCTCACCCACCCATAATAAACGTATAGAACAAATGGTCGCCGGGGCTGGGATTTTCACTAAATGGTGGGAAGAAATCCTCTTAAATGACCTTAATTCTTGGTACAATAGCTACCAAAGTGATCTGGAAATGATTTCCAAAGAATTTGTCGACAATGGAATGGGGAATATCGCGCGACGAATTAGAATACTTATCGAGACAGAATTACCCGCTGCCGAATGGAAAAGATTCATCAGCTCCGAAATGACTACAATTTTTCTGATCTGCAAGTCAATTGTCCATCATGAATCCTTAGCTCCTGAGCTTGCAGAGGAAGTTTTCAATTATAGCGGATTAAATATTTTTAAGGTAGAATTGGAAAAACGTCCACCTCTTGAGAAAAAAATATTGTGTATAGCGCAAGAAACTGGGAAGGATGAACAAATTGTCTGGAGAAAAAACACCTACATCGAAGAAGACACCGGTCAATTTCTATACACCTTTGAAACAGCATTCAGATTTTTCGAAAGAAATGAAAAGCCAATGCTCGGCGAAATCTTTAAGGCAGAAATGGTCTATTATCCCGGCTGCAACTTTGGCGGGGGGCGCATTCACATTTTGAATCAACAAATGTTGGATGAACCAAAATTTAAACCCACCATCACTTTAATTAATTTTGATCTATGGAGCAAGGCAAGAGCGCAGTTAATTTCTACCAGACCTTGGCTCAATAACTTTATACTGATGGTAAAAGGCATTCAAATTCGACGCATTGAGAATGAGCTTTTCATTGGGAAGGATAAAATTGGAAAGAAAATATCACTGCCCGCCACCTCATCTTTAAAGGAAGCAGATTTTTTCAATGCTTTCATAAATAACGACGATCTGAATTATATTTTTGAAGAAACTTCGAATCATATTATTCTTAAAGGGGCAATTCACTCCGGCAGTCTCGCTCTTTTTTAATCCTTTGCCACTGAATCCAACATTTTCAATAAATCACTTTCACATTTATCAAGCTCCACTTGCAAACCCGACAGCCTTCCCTCTGTGAAAGGAACTAAGGGAAGCCTAACTTCTCTGCTGCAAAGATTTTTTGACTCCATTACGGCTTTTATCCCTACCGGATTTCCTTCACAATAAATATGAGGATGTAAATCTAATAGAGAATTATTAATGGCTCTGGCTTTTTCATAATTCCCATCCATGCAGTAATGAATCAAATCAGACCATTCTTTCGGATAAGCATTTCCAATAACTGAAATACAACCATTTCCTCCCAGTGCCATGATCGGAAGCGTCAAAGGATCGTCACCGGACAATACATTAAATCTTTGCGGTTTTTCCTTCATTATTTTAGAAACCTGAGCTAGATCCCCGCTGGCTTCCTTCACTGCGACAAATTTATCAGAATAATTTGCCAATTTTACAATTGTATCTGCCTCCATATTCGAAGCAGTCCGAGAAGGTACATTGTAGATTATAACAGGTAATTTGGTATTGTCAGCCACCTGCTTGTAATGTTGAAAAATACCCTCTTGCGTCGGTTTATTATAGTTGGGGCTGCTGGACAATAGGCCATCAACTCCTTTCAGATCATAGGTATTCAGTTTTTCTGTTAATTCTCTTGTATTGTTGCTGCCAAATATTCCATAAACGATAGGAAGTTTACCATTATTCACCCTAACAAATGTGTTCTTCACCTCCTCACACTCTTTTTTGGTAAGTGTAATTGCCTCCCCGGTAGTGCCCAGACATACAAGGAAATCAACGCCCTGCCCCGTGACCCATCCTATAAGATTTTCCAGTGATTCGAAGTCTATCTCTCCATCCTTAAAAGGTGTTACCAATGCCACTCCCGAGCCACTAAATATAAATTGGTTCATTAGTCCTGTTTAATGCTTTTAAAAAATTTATTATTCTGTCCAGATTCTGAACATGATTGAGACTATCCTTATAATCCAATGTAATGTCATTTATTTTTCGAGCCACTTTCTGGTTCAATCCCACTTTTAAATGGGCATTGGATTTTACAGTCAAATATATAAGTTGATAATTGTTTTCCTGATCCAGATTGATCAAAACATCAAATTGATTGTGGTGAAAAGACTCTACTTGTACATCTTTGGGTACTAATCTCCAATTGACTTTTTTTGGATCAAAGCAGTGGATAGGCATCGCTTCTCCTCTTTGAGGTGTATAAGCTATCAAAAATTCTACCTTCATCCGCTCATTAATCGAAATATCAAGCAATTTTTTCTTAAGATCTTTCACTTCCTCAGCCGTATGCAGATGAGCGATAACTCCAATTTGCTCTGCAGCTCCCCAGTTGAACTTAACACTTGGGCGATTCTTTCTCGACTTCACATGACCCAGAATGTGTCTGTAAAACATTGCCACTCGAAATGAATCTAGAAAAGAAGCCATATTTATGCTTTCTCTATTTTAAATTTACCCATTGATCGGAATTTTTGGATCCGCTCCTTCACCCGAACACCGGGTTCTTTTTTCGACAGTTCTTTAATTTGATTTAAAATGTGCTTTTTCATCGTCACTACGATTGCTTCCGGATCATTATGCGCTCCTCCCAGTGGCTCTTCAACTATTCCGTCGATAAGACCGTGAGACAGCATGTTTTCAGCCGTCAATTGTAGCTGTTTGGCAGCTTCCTCCTTGTGCTCCCAACTCCTCCATAATATGGATGAACAGGACTCAGGAGATATTACTGAATACCAAGTATTTTCCAACATAAATACCTTATCACCTACACCGATTCCTATCGCACCACCCGAAGCACCTTCTCCTATGATATAGCAAACCACAGGTACTTTAAGTCGTGCCATTTCAAATAAATTGCGCGCGATGGCTTCAGCTTGGCCTCTATCCTCGGCTTCTATCCCGGGGAATGCACCCGGAGTATCGATCAATGTGATAATCGGGATATCAAATTTTTCCGCTAGTTTCATCAGCCTCAGAGCCTTTCTGTAACCCTCCGGATTCGCCATACCAAAATTACGGTATTGACGCATCTTTGTATTTATTCCTTTTTGATGACCTATTATCATCACTTTTTGCTTATTGATAGATCCTACACCGCCAATTATCGCCTTATCATCCTTAAAATTCCTGTCTCCGTGAAGTTCTATAAAAGTTTCGCACATACCTTTGATATAATTCAAAGTATAAGGACGCTCAGGGTGTCTCGATAGTTGTACTTTTTGCCACCCTGACAGATCTGAATATATCGATTTTTTCTTCTCCGCTATCTTGGACTCAAGTTCTTTGACCATTTTACTGACATCTACTTCGCCCTGCTCGCCGACATTCTTTATTTTCTCCAACTGCTCATAAAGAAGCTCTAAAGGTCTTTCAAACTCTAAGAAAACCATATTTTCTGATTTGGGTTTTATAAATTTTGACCTCTCCAATAGATTGAGGTTCAATTGGCAAATTTAAGCAAAGCAAATCGCTTGCCACTCCTTTTTGATTTTTTTTTGATTTTTTTTAAAAATAATTTGCTGAGATGAAAAAGGGTTATATATTTGCATCGCTTTAGCAGTAAAGCAAATCGGTTCGGTAGTTCAGTTGGTTAGAATACCTGCCTGTCACGCAGGGGGTCGCGGGTTCGAGTCCCGTCCGGACCGCTTTTAAGCTCTTCAGAAATGGGGAGCTTTTTTTTTGCCCACATTTAAACCAAGCCTGTTTAGAATGCTTTGGGGACTACCCTTGCAGCTTTACGCCGACCCACCCACAGTCAAGGGTCGCTATGTTCCGGGTTCGCTATTCGCTCGGTCTTCTCGGACTGAAACCCTTCACAGCGCTAGTCCGGATTCCTGTTTTTCAGACACTTCCTTTATTATTTCTATTTTAACATTCTAATCTTTGCTATATTTAGTACCTTTAATGAAATTCCTCCCCACGATGATATCTATAAATAAGATCAATTTCCTGCTGACAATTATTGTATGCATGGGAAATATTGCGGCTGTAGCACAATCAGAAATACAAAATGTCAAACCGATAAATATTGGTGAATCATTTGAAATTTATTCTAAAGAGCTGGGAGAAAACAGAATTATTAATGTTTATCTACCGGATGGGTTCCATAGGGATTCTCAGCAACAATATCATGTGTTCTACCTGTTGGATGGTTCTGTCGATGAGGATTTTCTACATGTAGTTGGTTTAGTTCAATTTGCTGCTTTTCCATGGGTGAATTATGTTCCTCCCTCCATAGTTGTAGGTATTGCCAATGTGGATAGAAAGAGAGATTTTACTTTCCCTTCCTCAGTGGAAGTGGAGAAGTTAGATTTCCCAACTACCGGAGGTTCTGAAAAATTTATCAAATTTCTTGAGAAAGAGTTGATTCCAACTATCGATAAGAATTTTCCGGTTGATTCTAATCGTACAATAATTGGACAATCCTTGGGTGGCTTGGTTGCGACAGAGATTTTAAGCTCGAGACCGCAATTGTTTCAAAATTATATTTTGGTGAGCCCAAGTTTGTGGTGGAGTAATCGGGAATTGCTCCATGATTTTCCTACTGTGTCATCTTCTAAACGGATTTATTTGGCAGTTGGGGAGGAGGGTAGTAAGATGGTCGAAGATTGCACTAAATTTAATGAAATTCTGCAGCCATTACATCAAACTCACTTCGAATATTTTGAAGATGCAAATCATGGAAATATCTTACATCTCGCTTTATATGAAGCATTGCAGAAGTTGTTTACAGTGAATTAGATGTAGTTAACTTTATCCACATTTTAAGAATTTAACCTTTTCAATTCCTTTACAATATTATTTTGTAAGCGATTTATTTTAGTTTCAACTTCATCATAGAATCTCATTACATATTTGCGATTCCCGTGAATTTTGTGGAGATAAGTTAATACGATTTTTTTATTATGTTCTTCAGCCATTATAGGTAATTCTATACCAATAATTCTCCCTTTGTCAGAAAATTCGAAATGAGGAGCAAATACAGCATTAAACTCCTTAAAAAAGCTTGTGTGAAATTGCATTTCGTCGTAATCTTCCTCTAATTTCCTCAATATGGTATAATCAAATTCGTAAAGTGAGATGATTTCCGTCCTGAGGGAATCTGTTTGAATCAATTCCATTCCTTTCGATTTTAAAGTTTCATATCCTGAAGTGTTTTGAATAGAAATAAAATCTCTTGTCACAGTATAATAGTAAAATTCTAATGAATCTAAATTACGAGGCTTCCCTAATAAGATATCTTTAAAAAATTTACATGCAGTAATACCTATTTCATGGCCATAAACATTTGTTTCTATATCATCTATGTCTTTTTCTAAACCATCCTTAATGGTTTCAAGTATTTTACTTTCTGCCTTTTCGGACTTCATATTGTCATTCCAATTGTTTAGAGCAAATGCAGCAATTACTGCTATGAAAACGGACAGAAATTCAATTCCATAGTTTTTCCATGTCGGAGTATTTGCTTGATTCATGTTATTGAAATTAGTTTTGCACCGTGTACGATAAAGCAAACAAGTTAATAGTTTTTTAAATAATATTCAGATGAGAAGAATATATTAGGTATAAAAAATATGCCTTTATGATATAAAATACAACTTGTTCGTACCCTGTGTTATTTTATATGTAAAAAATATATTAGTCAGGATGTTACATTTAAAATAATATTTTATAATATTTTAAAAACTAAATTTTTGGGTGTAATACATTAATCTAAAAACATATATATGTGATATTATATATAATGTTTTTAGATGTAAATTTTCTCCAAACCTTTCTATGGTAAATAATGTATAAAGATTACATAAAATACTACGGATGTAGAATATATTCTACATTAAAATAAATACCTTATTCAATTTTTCTTTGTATTATTGTAATATTGCTGTATTACTTGGTGGATTACCACAAATGTAGAAGCATTTTTACAGTAGTTTGGGAGAACTTACTTTATCAAGAAAATTAATAATGCCTTATAAATAAATGTATTTATTGGGTCAATCTTAAATGACGTACATATGGATACAAATTCTACATTAATTAATGAAGATGATTTGCAAATCTTGATTCTGAATCGTTCACATATCGTGAGAGTTGGAATGGCAAGTATGATTAAAAAAAGATTCTCAAACACAAAAATTTTTCTAGCTGACTCCTATTTTAGTTTGGTCAGAAGCCTCAATAGCAAACATATCAATATCCTTATATGTGAAGCATTGGAATCTCTTGAGAAAACTTCCGCTTTTGCATTTAAAATTAAAAACATAAAGCCAGATATAAAATTGCTTCTACTTTCAAATCGAAAGCAGTCAAATGAATTTACACACACCACCTACAAGAATATAGATTATTTTTTAAACTATAATTCTAACGAAAATGATTTTTTTAGTGCTTTATCTTCACTCAAGGAAAATAAAAGTTATGTAAAATTAAATTTGGCACAGAATTGTAATTCTACTTCACAAGTCGAATCTTACTATTATAAAGTAAATGATTTGTCAAGTCGTGAATTAGAGGTCGCTCAATTATATATTAGTGGTGACGGAAATTTGGAAATTTCTCAAAGACTCAATTTATCACCTTCAACAGTTAGTACCTATAAGAAGAGAATTTTTGATAAATTAGGTGTTTCAAATGTAATGTCACTAGCTCAACTTTTTGAAACAAAAACCATTTAATTGGAGCCAGTGTTATTGGTGTGAATTTTACATTATCCCTTCAATATTTTTCTTTAAACAAAGAATTATACTGCAATTTCTAAGAAATTTAAAAATTGTATTTAGATCAATTATAAATATAATTGCATTCTTGCATTATTAGAATTATTACTTTAAATTTAAAAATATAAAAAAATAAAAAATCGATGATCCAAAAAGAGATTTTATTCGTAATACAAATAAGTTTAGTGGGATAAGCTTCTTTTTAATTTTTTTTGATACTACAATAGTTACCGGAATTTCTCGAACTTGAGGAGCTTAGTATAATTGTAAGTCAAATTAAATTTCCGATTCTGATAAATTGGGAATTGAATAATGTAAATTCATAACAAAGCAAAAAGATGAAAATATGGAAGCTATTTCACCACACTATAAAGAAAATTTTGATTCCGGAAATAATTTTCCAACGAACTTTACCTTTTTAACAGATACCAATCTAAATTTTCTTACAATAAAGAATGTTTTGCTGGATTATTGTGCAAGAGCGACTTTTGAAAATATAATCATTTCAGATTTAAATTTTTCATCTATTGTCGATACAGTTACATCGTATTCCAAAACGCATATTTTTCTCGTCAATTCTAACTGCAGTTCTAAATCTTTAGTATTATTATCAGTCATTCTTAAAAGTCTTTCAGGTGACCATAAAATTTTAATAATAGGTAATGAACATTTAGAACCTAAATTGAAAAACATAAATTTCACTTACTTGGATGGCTACCTTAGTGTTAAATCAGGTGTTCCGGAATTGGTGAATGCTATTCAAACTGTTCAATCAGGGAGATTTTATTATGACCATAATATTCATGAATCAAATTCTATTGTAAAAGAAAGAGCCAATAGCGCTTCTTCCCTTCTTTTATCTGAACGAGAATTGCAAATAGCTAAAATGTTTATAGAAGGTCAGTCCAATAGAGAAATTTGTAACTGTCTTGATCTAAAACCCTCTACAATAAGTACTTTTAAACGTCGGTTATTATCGAAATTAGATTTAAAAAGTTTAATGGATCTGCGCGATTTTTTAAAGATAGACTAGTAAACAATTTAATTTTAAGTTTTCTGCCTTTCATATTGTTAAATGTTACAATATGAATGTAGTGTATATTAGTTACATCACTTCATGTAGCTTTCTTTCTACAAAAAATACAGCCATTTAATTTTGATCCTCCTTCACCTTAGTGTAATTTTGTTTTATTAAGAGTTTCTCCCACTTTACTGTAAGTAATCTTGAGCCTAAAGTTTTACAGTATTTGAGTTTGGACCCATCTGGATTCAAGGCATAATAATCATTTATTTAAAAATTTTATATGTGGACAAATTTTACCTTCAATAAGTCAGAGGTATTTAAGGATTTCAATGTAGAGTCGATTCCTAAATTACCATCAGGAATAATCCGATTTTTCATAATCATACTTATGAATTTTGGATTAATAGCAATTGGTCTTTCGACAGAGAAAACGGATCTCATTATTATTGATTCAGGATTGGATAAGGAGGAATTCAGTTATCTTCCTCATAATAATTGTGCGTATGATATTATCTGGGTGAATGATGAGACAAATCTAGATGATCTATTTTTTGATATATTTACTAGTGGAGATAAATATCAATCGGCACATATAATAAGTCATGCAAAACCGGGTACCCTAATTTTTGGCCAAAAGAATATAAGTCTATTTGATATAGAAAAAATTCTACATACTGACAAATTTGATTCTCCGGAGAATATATTCTTCTATGGATGTAATTTAATTGCAGATGAAGGTATGTATGCGATCAAACAATTAGAAGCTGCCGCTAAACAGGTTGACTTTTATGGGTCTATAGACAATACCGGTCTTCCTGCTAATAGTGGTGATTTGGTTTTAGAATATGGAACTAATGGAAGATCGTCAACAGCAACTTATTTGGAAGGTTATAAAGGCATTAATTTACAATGTGAAATAGATTATTTTGCAGGATGTGATTATACAGTGAATAAAATTTCACCTCCTGACATTATTGGTGCTCTTTTAGAAGGTACTGATTTTAGTAATTTAGTAGATACTGATTTAAATAATTTTGTAACTGTTAATACGACGGCGAGTGTCGCCGGAGCAACAATTGCATCCGGTAGAAAAATTTCAGGCTCATTTCCCGGCGGTAAAAGGGCGGGTTTCGTTATTGAACCTCAGGGTGCGGGTTTATTATCATTAGATGTACTGGAAGGATTGGAAATCAGAACCTTTCTTGAAGGTCAGTTACAGGAAACTGCCTTATTGGAAAGTGGGGGACTTTTAGGACTATCACTTTTAGGCGGGGGAACTGAAGGTAAAAGGAGAGTTGATTTTGTGACATCTCAAGAATTTGATGAGATTGAGCTGGTAATGACAACAACATTATCTGCCCTAAATTCCATAAGAATTTATTATGGGTTTGCAGAGGATGAGGAATGTGACGGAGATTGTAAAACAGCAATCACAACTGTTAATTTTCCGGGTGCTTCCGCTTTTACTTGTTCTACTTTCTTGTGTCCTAATTTTTCTAATGTCGGTAATGTAGTGAGTTCTGACACCATGGCTTTTGCCTCGAGAACATCTCTCTTAGCAGAATCACCTTATGTGCAAGTTAATTCAAATACTACTATCCCGGCCGGGACGGAATTCGGATTTGTAGTTAGTAGAGCCGGTTTATTAGGTTTATTAAGTTTGGATGTTTTAAATAATATCACTATTACCACGAGGAACGGTAACGACGTAGTTGAAACATTCAATGCCGGAGCTAATTTAGCAGGTGTCGGTTTATTGGACGGAGACTTATCAGTAATAACATTCAAAGCCAACTCTGATTTTGAAAATGTAAGGATAACATACAATATACCATTATCATTATTAGGTACCAATAGGGTTCACTATGCATTTATAAGAGCAGATGACGATCTTGATGGTTTTCCAAATTGTATCGATAGATGTGCGAGTGGAGATGATGCCATACTCAATAGTTTTGGCGGTGTCTTAGCATGTGAGCCGGATTGTAACGTTTTTGCAGGCTATGATCTAAATGTTAGTTCTTTTATGCCGGGTACTGTGCAACTACCTGCAGCTCAACCTGGACAAGGATGGCAACCATTACCAAGCAACCCTTCGCCCGCGTCTGTAGGGATAGATGGAACTGTTACGGGACTAGATATTGAAGGATCCTATATGTTTGAACTGACAGATGGATTCTGTTCGGATACTGTGACTATTAATTTTGTACCTGGATTCGGCGAACCGGGATGTGATAGACCTATGGTGGGACCTAATATGATTATTGGAAGTTCAACTTTCTCAGGAGCTTGTGTGAATTGTAATTCCTCAGATGCAGAGAATGTCATAAACGGAAATTTGACTGATTATTCTAGCTATAATTCCTTGCTTTCTTTACTTTCGTTTACAACTTTGATCTCAGTAGCTGATACGGTAGATGTATATGATGGAGGGACAAGAGTTGGATTTGTTCTTGAATTTGATGATGCTCTACTTAATTTGGATTTAATTTCATCATTCAGATTGACCACATATCTTGAAGGAGTTCAACAGGAGTCTGTCATCTCAAGTTCTGGATTGGTAGGAACGAATGCAGTTGGTCTTGGCGGCGGAAAGTTTAGAATAAGTTTCGAAACAAGTGCTGACTTTGATGAGGTATCTTTAGAATTTGAAAATACTTTAGGCCTTAGTTTAGGAAATGAAATAAGAATTTATAATGCCTTTACTGAACCCTCTTCTTGTCAAAATGGTGTGGATCCATTAAATAATTTATCTGAGGCATGTATAGAACCTTTAACGGCATGCGCCACATACAAGCCTACAATACAATATGAAAGAACCGGATTTGAAGGAGTAGCATGTTCAGCTTGTGAATTAAATGATTTGGCGAATATTTTAGATGCGGATGTAAATACATTTGCAACCTTATCATTAGGAGTGGGATTGTTGGTTTCGGGTTCAGTTTCAGTACAAGTTCAAGAACCATATTCAGCAGGATTTGAGGTAGGCTATGCAGTGAATGCTACACCTGAATTGCTTTCACTCGATGTGTTAGGAGATATTACAATAAATACTTATCTAAATGGCAGCTTACAAGAAACTCAAAATGGTGGTTCCGGCCTTCTAAATGTCTCTTTAGTTTCAGGAAGTTCCGCTATCTCATTTATAGGTTTCACATCCACTCAAGCATTTAACGAGGTACAGTTGGTCATCAGTTCACCTGTATCGGCGAATTTATTATCTGAATTACAGATATATTTTGCCTACGTTAGGGTTGATTCTGATGGTGATGGAGTTCCTGATTGTCAGGACAAATGTTTAGCTGGTGACGATAATATTGATATGAACGGCAGCGGTATTCCGGATGCTTGTGAATTAACTATCATAGCCACTGACGACACAGCAGGACCCATCAATGGCAACCAAGGATCTTCAGGAGTAGTGAATGTTTTAGACAATGATACAATAGAGGATGAGGCTGTGGATTTGGGAATTGTTACACTCACGGAACTAGAAAAGGATGATGAGTTAGTCTTAAACTCGGACGGAACTGTTGATGTGCTTCCCAATACACCTTCAGGAACATATACTTTAACATATAGAATTTGTGAAATTGCGAGTCCTACAAATTGTGACAATGCCACTGTAACAATAACCGTTGCAAGTGCTGAGATAATCGCTCAGGATGATTTTGCCGGACCCATAGATGGCGAATTGGGCGGTACCGGGGTTTTAAATGTATTAGAGAATGATCTTTTCGACGGGATGGAAGCTACAATTGATGAAGTTACTATAACAGAATTATATTCAGATACCCCCTTGACATTACAGTCAAACGGAAATATCGATGTAGCTGCTAATACGGAATCAGGTCTGTATATAGTAGAGTATCAGATTTGTGATAATTTAAATCCCGATAATTGTGCAGATGCAATTGCAAGAGTAAATGTCCAGGGTAATGAAGAGCCATGCGAAATTACTTACATGGCCGGCTGCGAATATTTAGTGAATCGAATAAATCCTAATAATTTTATTTCCCTCTTATTGGACGGGACAAATTATAATAATCTCATTGATGCAGATTTAAATAATTTCGTTGAAGTCAATACAACACTTGCTGTAGGAGGTACTTCACTTGGATCAGTTAAAAGGATTAATGGAAGTTTTCCGGGTGGGCAAAGAGTAGGATTTGTGATTGAAGCGATTGGTGGAGGACTTTTGGATCTGGATGCATTGGAAGGTATTACTTTAAGGACTTATTTAGATGGAGATATCCAAGAGGAAGAAGAATTAGGATCCGGCGGATTATTGAATTTGAATCTTCTGGGAGGTACAGAGCTTTCAAAGAGAAGAGTGGATTTCGTTACAAGTACAGATTTTGATGAAGTTGAAATAATTCTTGGTAACACCTTAGTAGGGTTTAGTTCAATCAGACTTTATTATGCTTATGTGGAAACCGAATCTTGTGATGCCGACTGTAAAACTGCAATAAACATTGTCAATTTTCCGGGGGCTACAGCTGAAACATGCAGCACTTTCCTATGTCCTGAGTTTATTAATGTTGATAATGTGGTAAGTCCGGATACTGTAGCTTTTGCTTTCAGAACTTCGCTCCTTGCTGAGACCTCATACATGCAGGTTAATTCGAATACTACATTGCCGGCAGGTACTGAATTTGGATTTGTAGTAAGCAGGGATGGATTATTAGGACTATTGAGTTTAGATGTATTAAATAATATCACTGTTACTACCCGCAATGGGAATACTGTAGTTGAAACTTTTAATGCGGGAGCCAACTTAGCGGGAATTAGTCTTTTAGATGGAGATTTAACGCTCATTTCATTCAAGGCAACAAGTGATTTTGAAAATGTGCGTATAAGTTACAGTGTACTGCTTTCTTTGCTAGGCACTAATAGGGTGCATTATGCTTTTGTAAGATCCGATGCAGATGGAGATGGAATTCCGGATTGCATCGATATGTGTCCGGGAGGTGATGATACCGTTCTTAACAAGTCAGGTGCGCCATTAGAGTGTAATCCGGATTGTACAGTGTTTGCAGGATTTGACCAGGTGCTTAGTTCGTCTTTACCTGGCGATGCAAATTTAAATCCGGCTGAACCTGGTCAAACTTGGACAGCATTACTTTCTAACCCTTCATCAGCTTCTGTTAATCAGTTAGGCGAAGTGACAGGTATGGATTTAGTAGGAATATATGGTTTCGTTCTTAGCGATGGAATTTGTTCAGATACCGTATTCATTAATTACAATAGAGGAGCTCTTCCTGTGGAATGTAACAATGCCATGGTTGGAAACAATGTCGAAATAGGCTCCTCCACTTTTTCAGGTATTTGTGTATTATGTGGTTCAGACGACATTGAAAATGTTATTTCCGGTGATCTAAACAGTTATATGGAATATTCCAGTCTACTAAGTTTGATTACAAGCTCTACCTTGGTTTCTGTAGTAGATACAAGTCAAGTTTATCCGGAAGATACTAGAGTAGGTTATGTTGTTGAGATTATGGATGCTGCGCTCAATGCAGACTTGATTTCAGGCTTTGGTTTATCAACTTTTCTGGAAGGAGTTCAACAAGAAAATATAACAATATCAAATGGCTTATTGGTTACTTCAGCAGCAGATCTTGGAGGTGGCAAATTCAGAGTTAGTTTTGATGCAGCTCAGGAATTTGATGAAGTGGCATTAAACTTTGAAAATGTATTAAGTTTATCTTTAGGTAATGAAATTAGGATATATTATGCTTTCACAGAGCCTTTATCTTGTCCGAGTGATATAGATCCTAGTATAAATCCGGGTGATATCTGTATTGAGTACTTTACTTCATGCGATGGCTTGAATCCTGATATAAATTATGAAAGAACCGGCATCGACGGTGTGGCTTGCGTGACATGTGAAATTACAGATTTAACTAATTTGATTGATGGAGATCCCTCCACCTTTGCTAATATCAATCTTGGAGCCGGCGTAATAGTCCAAGGTTCTATATCGACTATTGTTGATCAACAATTCGAAGCGGGGTTTGAAGCAGGCTATGTGATTGGATCTGCACCTGAACTTTTAGGCTTAGATGTATTAGATGGTTTAATTATAGAAACTTATTTAAATGGATCTTTACAAGAGACAGGAACAAATGCCTCGGGTCTTTTAAATGTTGCTGCAATAGTGGGTTCCACTAATTTGGGGCTTGTCTCAATTAATACAACTCTACCATTCAATGAAATTCGATTAATAGTCGTAGCACCGGTGTCAGTTAATCTTCTTTCAAGTTTGGATGTATATTATCCTTACATCCGACAAGATACTGATGGTGATGGAGTACCTGATTGTTTAGATAAATGTTTTGAAGGAGATGATAATTTCGATTCTAATGGAAACGGTATTCCCGATGATTGCGAATTCGAAATTATTGCTAATGATGATGATTTAGGAGCCATTTTTGGGAGTGTAGCCGGAGAGATTGGAAATGTATTAGAAAATGACCTTTTATCCGGAGAGACAGTATCTCCTAATGATGTAAACATTACGATTATCGATTTTGGTGGCATACCGAATGCGTCTATTTCTTCGGATGGAGATTTTATACTTCCCGTTAACACTCCTCCTGCAGTGTATACATTAAGCTATAGAATCTGTGAAACAATAGTTCCGGACAATTGTGATGAAGCTGAGATTACGATAAACGTGGCGGCTACTCTCCCTGATTTCAATGTTACCAGTGTTAATATCGAAATTGAGGGTAATGTTAATACCAATGATGTTGTAGAAGATGGAACTAATTATGATATGCCAATTGCTAATCCATCAAACCCGGATGATGGCGTATTAGAATTATTTTCTGATGGCAGTTATACATTTGTAAGTCCTAATGCGGGCGTGTATGAATATAGTATTAATGTATGTTTACCGGGATCAACTCCCGATGCATGTGTATCGGAGACTTTAGTAATTACTGTAACCAATCAATATGATGATCAAAATCCTCCGATTGCCAATCCGGATCTGGGTTATCTATTGAAAAATAGTCAAGTAACTTTGCTTACACTTTTAAATGACAAACCGGGTCAAACGGAGACCAATTTGGTTCCGGGAAGTGTAATTATACTTGAAAATCCTTCATTTGGGATTGCAAGTGTGAATTCAGGTACAGGAGATATAACTTATGTTCCTAATATTGATTTTGTGGGGTCGGATACATTAAGATATCAAGTATGTGATGATTCATCTACACCTCTTTGTGCAGAGGCTATACAAGTTTTTGTAGTTTACGATATCAATTCTCCAAATTCTACTGTTGCCTGGGATGATTTTGCGATAACTTTTGCTAACGAAAGTGTTGCGGGCAATGTCTTGGACAATGATTTTGATCCACAAGGGGATACTCAAACAGCTACTCCTCAAGATCTAAACATCGGAGGAGTTGGTAATCTAACAATAAGTGCGGATGGATCATTTAATTTTGTACCTACTTCAGGTAACTCAGGATCTTATTCATTTCCTTATGAGGTTTGCGATGATGGTAATCCGCAAGCATGTGCCCGTGCTACCTTGTATATCTTGGTTATAAGTACAATAGAGGCAAATGATGATATTGAAGGGCCTGTGAATGGAAACTTAGGAATAGAGGCTGTCGTGAATGTCCTTGATAATGACTTATTCAATGATGAAAATGCTATTGGAACAGATATAACAATTGAAGAAGTAATTGCCGACCCAAGTATGGCACTAACTTTAAATCCAGATGGGACTGTGGATCTGGCGCCTTTGACTCCGGGGGGGATATATACACTTACCTATAGAATTTGTGAAGTGGCAAATCCTGCAAATTGTGACACTGCCATAGTTTCCGTAGAGGTGCTTGAAACACCTGATTATACGCCCACAACAGATATTGACAATCTTGAATTTATGGAGAGTGGCACTTCAAGAGATTTTGTGATAAATGTTTTTGAAATTGAGAGTGGCGATCAAATTGACGGGAATGATATAACTGTACGAATAAGTAAAATGTCTGCTTATACAATCACTTATTCAGAGGATGATGGAATTTCTGATGTAATTGGAGGTATTCCTAACAACAATGGTGATTGGGATTTTGAAGAAAATTCAAACTTCATCACTATTACTTTAAAATCAGGTGTAAATATCAATTCCATGGAGAGCAGTATTATCGGATTTAATATTACTCGAAATGGAGGCGTCCCCTCTAATACAGAGCAGAATCTAACAGCAACTATATTATTTAATTCAGGAGGTGAAATAAATAATTCCAACAATATTGTACAGACGACATTAACAGCAAACTAGAAAATCAACTCTTATGAAAAAACATATTATTATACTTATTTCTTTAATAGCTTGTGCAGTTTATTCTTCTGCCCAAGATGTAAGTATCACATTGAATAATCCTACTCCTACGATTTTTCAAGGCACTGAAGCTATAATGGAGGTAGTGATTTGTAACGAAGACCCGGATATTACTTTAATTGCAGACAGAATAAGGCCATTGGTGAGTTTTCCAAATGCTTTAATTCAAAATACAGCAGAAGTGGTGGAGCCTCTTGAGGATTTTATAATCTTAGTGGAGGATGGACAATCAATTAGATTTCAAAATTCAACACCTATTCCACCTGCTACCTGTAGAACTATTGAAATATCTTATACCGGAGTAAACATCGGAGGTCCTTCTACTGCTACAGGAACAATGGGTTTCAATGGCCCTCAGACCCCCGGAAATGATATTAGCAATGATAACAGCACGACAACTATTACAGTTGAATTCGCTGAACTAATAGCTAATGATGATATGGGAGGCCCTATCAATGGATATACTGGACAAACAGGAATTTTAAATGTAAAAGATAATGATACTGTCAATGGAGATATTGTAGATCCATCATTATTCTTGACTTCTCTAGTGACAGCAGATCCAACAGGTATGCTTACATTGAATGCAGATGGCTCAGTTGATTTAGCTGCACAAACACCTGAAGGTTCCAATACTTTAACGTATCAGATTTGTGAAATTGCAGAACCTACTAATTGTGATACTGCAATAGTTACAATTCTGGTTGAAGCCGCTTTAATTGATGCTGTAAATGATTCTTTATTTGCTGTTAATGGAACCAATGGAGGTAATAATTTAATCAATGTTTTTGACAATGATTTACTTAATAATGCTTTAGTTATTCCTAGCCAAGTCAACTTAACAGAAATAGAGAATAATACGATGGGCGTACTAACGCTCACAGCGGAAGGCAATATTGATGTGGCAGCTAATACCCCAGCCGGAATTTATGAGTTGACCTATAGAATATGTGAAATTCTTAATCCTGATAATTGTGATGATGCTGTGGTTGTAGTTGAAATAGAAGCGGCTGAAATTATTGCAAATGATGATAATGGAGGTCCAATCAATGGCTACACCGGACAAACAGATATTTTAAATGTCTTGACAAATGATCTTCTCAATGGATCGCCGGCGCTTATAAGTTTAGTTACTATTACAGAATTAGATAATGACGACGAAGATATTTTATTATTTGATACCGATACGGGTGAAATTTCTATTGCACCGCAGTCTCCAGCTGGCGTTTATACGTTGCAGTACAGAATATGTGAAGATTTAAATCCTACTAATTGTGATGAAGCTATTGTTACAATTGAAGTAGAGGCAGCTGATATTGTTGCTAATGATGACACAGAAGATGGAGTAAATGGCTACGATGGTCAAATGAATGTCTTGAATGTTTTTGATAATGATTTATTGAATGGGCTTTCTGTAGATCCTCTTGAAATAACTTTATCCGAGAGTGAAAATTTGACGATGGGAGTCCTGACTTTGAATTCTGATGGCTCAGTAGATGTAGCTTCTCAAAGTGAAGCCGGAGTTTATACCCTGACCTATGAGATATGTGAAATATTAAACCCTACGAATTGTGACGAAGCAATTGTAACGATTACAATTGATGCCGCTGACATTACGGCTGTGGACGACATGGGTGGTCCGGTAAATGGACTTACAGGCGAGATGAATGTTTTAAATGTTCTCAACAATGACCTTTTAAATGGTGACCCGGTAAATTTTGCAGAGGTGACATTAGAAGAGACTGAAAACCTCACTATGGGTGTTTTGACCTTAAACTTAGATGGATCTGTTGATGTAGCTCCAAACACCCCAATTGGTATATATTACTTGGAGTATAGGATATGTGAGGTCTTAAATCCAACTAATTGTGATACGGCACTGGTTACTATAAATGTGGGATCAGCAAGTATTATGGCAATAAATGATAATGACGGTCCCATAATTGGTTTTACCGGAGAAAATGATATTTTAAATGTTCTAACTAATGACCTTCTTAATGGTGATCCTGTAGATGGAGCGGATGTAACTATTACGGAGTTGACTAATTTAAATCCAAGTCATTTAGTATTAAATGAAAGTACAGGATTTGTAAGTATAACTGCACAAACACCGGCAGGAACTTATCAACTTACCTATAGGATTTGCGAAAATTTAAATATGACAAATTGTAGTGACGCTACTGTAACAATAGAAGTCGAGGAGGCAAATATTATTGCAAATGATGATACTGCGGGTCCAATTAATGGCTATTCTGGTGAGGATAATGTAGTAAATGTATTAACAAACGATTTGCTTAATGGAGTGGCTGTTAATCCTGCCCAATTAACATTGACAGAAGAGGAAAATAATACCATGGGTGTATTAACGCTAAATTCTGATGGCAGTGTGGATGTAGCAGCTCAAACCCCCGTCGGTCAATACCAGTTGACTTACCAGATTTGTGAAACTTTAAATCCATTAAATTGTGATCAAGCGATAGTAACTGTGAATGTTGAAGCTGCTGATATTATTGCAAATGATGACGAAGAATCCGGAATTAATGGCTTCACAGGTCAGGAAAATGTTCTGAATGTCTTAGATAATGATTTATTAAATGGTGCAAGTATTATAGCTGCTCAGGTTTCTGTAACTACTGCAACAGTTGATCCGGAAGGTCAAATAGTTTTATTATCCAATGGTATTGTGAATGTATTGCCTCAAACGCAAGAAGGTACTTATACTTTGACATATAGTTTATGTGAGGTGCTAAATCCTTCCAATTGCGATACTGCAATAGTAACGATTGATGTCATTATGGCAGAAATTGTAGCAGTCGACGACGAAGAAACTGCAAATGGTACTGACGGAGGAACAGATATAATCAATGTATTAGATAATGATTTGTTAAATGGACTTGCTGTAAATCCTGTTCATGTGAATGTGACTACAATAACGCCGGATCCAAATGATTACATATCATTAAATGCTGATGGCTCTGTAGATTTGGAAGCAGGGACACCCGAAGGTATTTATTCAATAACCTATGAAATTTGTGAAATATTAAATACAGATCCAATGGCTGGTCTTTCCAATTGTGATACGGCAATTGTTACCATTGATGTGTTTATCAGACCTGACTTAACACCTACCATAGACATTGATAATTTGGAATTTCAAATGTCTGAAGAAGAACGAGATTTTGTAGTTAATATCTTTGAAATAGAAGATGCTGATCAAATAGAAGGCACTACGATGGTTCTTAGAATTAGCAAATTATCTGCTTATACTATAACGTATGAAGAGGAATCAGGAATTTCAGATGTAATAGGGGGCATCATGAATAGTAACTCTGACTGGACTTTTACTGAAAATTCTAATTTCATTACTGCTACTGCAAAAGAAGGGGTAGAAATGGAAAGAAGTGGTTCCAAAATTATAGGATTTACCATAATGAGGAACGAGGATGTACCTTCAAATACAGAGCAGAATGTAACCGCGACTGTAATATTTGGATCTGCAGGAGAAGTCATTACTGACAATAATACTGTCGAAACTACAATTACAGCTAATTAAAAAAAATTAAAACATTGCCATATGAAATTTAAGTTTTTACTAACAGCAACACTCTTGTGTTTTCTTGCTCTCGGAGCTTTATCGCAGGATGTGAGTATAAATATACTTGGGTTACAACCGGAAACCCCCCTAGGATTGGAAGGTGTAGTTCAGGTCGATATTTGTAATAACGACGGAGGATCCAACGATTTGCCCCTAAATAAAATAAGACCAACAATTGAATTTCCGCAGGATTTAGTCGGAATGTCTGTTGTGCCAATAAGTAATGAAGGTTTTTCAATTATTTCTAATGATGGAGTCACTATTGTTTATGAAAATATTGAAACTATTGTGCCCGGAGATTGTGCACAGATATTGATTGGATTTACCGGAGAATTTGTCGGAGGTCCATCGATAGTGACAGGAACAATAGTGTTTAATGATGGCCCTACAGATGGCAACCTACCTGGCAATGATGTAAGTTTGACATCAATTACTGTAGTTGAAGAACCAACACCTGTAATTTCTATTAACAAAACTGCGGATACTTTATTCTACGGCGAAGTTGGTGACCTTATAGAATACGAATTAATTGTAAGTAATGATGGAAATGTCGATTTATTTGATGTGCTTCTTATAGATGATTTGACAGGAGATGAATTTATGATTGACACACTAATGGTGGGAATGGCCGACACTTTTATGGTTTCTTATACTGTTTTACAATCAGATATAGATAATCAATCAATTGAAAATATAGCCACAGTGACTGCTGTAGATGAATTTGATACAATGGTTGAGGATATGGATATGGAGGAAGTGGAATTGCATCCTGATGCATTCAATCCAATGCTTAGTACATCCAAAACTGCTGATGTAATGTTTTTTGAAGCTGTCGGTGATATCATTAATTATAATATTGAAGTTAGCAATTCAGGGAATGTAACTCTCTATAATGTTATGATTATAGATGATTTGACAGGTGACATGTTTAGTATCGACACCTTAATGGTCGGGCAAACAGAATCCTTTATGGTCAGCTATACCGTAACCCAAATGGATATGGATGTTGGTCTTATAATGAATATTGCTACTACTACAGCCGAAGATCCGAATGGTGATACTATTGAGGATGAAGCGGAAGAAGAGGTGCCACTAGATCCAAATGCATTTAATCCAATGTTGTCAACAACAAAAATTGCTGACGTCGCCTTTTTTGAAGCCGTCGGAGATATAATCAGTTATACCATTGAAGTAACGAATTCCGGCAATGTAACATTATTTAATGTAGAAGTAGTGGATGACCTCACGGGAGATATGTTTAGTGTTGACACCCTTATGGTAGGTCAGACAGAAAGCTTTATGGTGAGCTATACAGTGACACAGATGGATATGGATTTAGGATTAATCACAAATATAGTAAATGTGACAGCAGAAGATCCTAATGGTGATCCTATTGAAGATGAAGCTGAGGAAGAAGTGCCATTAGATCCGGATG